>CAJQNM010000789.1 GCA_905479665.1 uncultured Saprospiraceae bacterium | reverse complement strand
ACGGGATGCTGCTGTATCTTCATCAACCAGCTGAGAGAGAAAATCGGTGTAATGTTCGGCAATCCAGAAACCACTACTGGGGGTAATGCACTTAAATTTTACGCGTCGATCCGGCTCGACATTCGCTGATCTGGCTCTCCGATAAAGAATCGCGAGGGCGAAGTCGTGGGTAATTTGGTCAAAGTGAAAGTGGTCAAGAATAAACTGGCTCCACCATTCCGCATCGCGATGTTTGACATCATGTACGGCAAAGGCATCAGCAAGGTCGGTGAGATCATCGACTTGGGGGTCGAGATGGAGATTGTCAAGAAGAGCGGTTCTTGGTTTTCGTACGAAGGCACCAAAGTGGCCCAAGGACGTGACGCTGCCAAACAATTCATGCTCGATAATCCAGAAGTAGCCGATGAGATCGAAGGTCGCATCAAGGCAAAGCTCAATGGTACTGAAGAAGAAATCGTTGACATGCCGGTACCTGATGAGGAAGCAGTGACCAAAAAATAGATCGGCCGCTTTTCTCTAAGCTAGATTTTACTCTTTCCAGCTGAAGGTGTTGATCATCTGGGCTATATCTCCCTTGACAAACTCATAATACGGAGCAAGTGAATCGGGGACAATGCGGGTATTGAAATACAAGGCTCCACGCAAAAAGTGGTTCACACTATCGGTAAGGTAAAATTGAAACGGAGTGGCCGCTGCGCCCTCCAGGTCAAATAGTACCCCACTCACCCCATTGGCATTAGCGACTCGAAGCTCCTCAATGTAGGAGGCTTTTTTGTTGTGTTCGTTGGTCATGCGATAGACATCTTCATTGAGTTTCTCTAAGGTATTTTCACCTGCTATGGGCGCGTAGCTAAAGTGAATCCGACAGTTCAGATCTGGGTAGACCAAATCAAACCAACAGGGATGCTTAGGCTGCTCATCAAAAAACTTGGTTTGCATTTCTACCCGGCTATAGGATGGTTTTTCGAAAGTCAATGGGCAGGAAACCTGATCAAAGGGCTCATAATCGCCTGTGGGCAGTACGACTCGTGGATAGGTGCGTGGTTTAGGCAGGGTAGGGGTGTTTTGACAGGACACCCATAAAAAAACCGGTACACATAAAACGATGATCTGTCTCATTGATTTTGCGTTTCTACAATGGAATGAGTGTAGTGGGTTTAAGAACAACTAACCATTCTTAGGGATGGTAATCTGAATTTTTTCAATGCGCTTATTGGTTACTGCACTAATTTTAAAACGAAAATCGCCATATCGAATCTCAGAGTTTAACTGCGGAATCTTACCAATAAGCTCAAGAAGCAACCCAGCCAGACTGTCCGCATCTCCCTTCACGCTATCAAACGTGTCGGTCTCCATCCCTATTACGCGGCACATATCATTGAGCAAAGTTTTGCCTTCGAAGATATAGTTGTGCTTGTCGAGCTGCTCAAATTCTAGTTCGTCGATTTCGTCAAATTCATCGCGGATATCACCGATCACTTCTTCCATGATGTCTTCGAGAGTGACCAATCCCGCACTGCCGCCAAACTCATCGACCACAATGGCCATGTGATTACGTTCTTGCTGAAACTCTTCCAGCAGTTCATTAATTCGCTTTGCCTCAGGTACGAACTTCACCTCGGTGCGGATCAAATCTTGCCAGCTGAACGTGGATTCTTGATCCAAGTGAATAAGCAGATCTTTGGCATAAAGGATGCCCTTAATTTGGTCAAAGTCTTCTCCATAGACGGGTATCCGCGAGTAGCCAGATTTCTTTATAACCGACAAAACTTCCACAAAATCACTGTCTATATCGAGGGCGATAACATCAACTCTGGAGCGCATAATTTGCTTGCAGGTGAGGTCGCCAAATTTCACAATGCTCTTCAAAATATCGATCTCCTTTTCCGAATTCTGCTCCTGGCTCACAGTAAGCTCAATGGCCTTGCCAAGATCATCCTTTCTGCTCCTGCTACCGGTCGAGTTGTTGCTTAATCTATTTTCAAACCAGGTAGACCAACCCACCATAATTCGGGTGATTGGTAGGAAAGCTGCCCGCATCAGCAAAAGGGGTTGAGACATGGTTCGGGCCATGCCAAGCCGGTTTACATTGGCATAGATCTTAGGAGAAACCTCGCCAAAGAGGACCAACAGAAATGTTGCAACGAGCACCGTGAGTAAGAACTCAAAGGAGCTACCCCAATCTGCAGCACTCAAGGCTGGGACGAATTCCGTCATACCCTCTCCCCAAGTCTGAAATATCTTTGAAGGGATAGTAGATCGGATTAAGTAGTCGGATAGGATGACAATCCCAATGTTGATCAAATTGTTGGCGATCAGAATTGTCGCCAGCAGAATACGCGGTGTTTGGGTCAGTTTGAGGATACGATCTGATGATTTAAGCTGATCATCTACAAACGTGTTGATGTCAGCCGGGCTTAGGGAAAAATATGCCACCTCCGAACCGGATACCATTGCTGAACACATGAGTAGTATTACGAGAAATAGACCGCCTAACAAAGCCTCACCAGGAGAGGCCAAAAGCACAATGAGGAGTGCAAATCCGAGATCAGGAAATCCTGCGGGAGGAGGTTCGGTATCCAAATCAGAAGGGGAGATCGTCGTCTTCCACCTCTCCGACAGACTGGCTGGTTACGGTACCTGCACTGGCCGTGGTTGTACCTGAAATAGCAGGAGCCGTTTGTACTTTCGTCTCTTGATAGGGGGCTGGAGCATCTTCCGCACTTGGGAAACCTCCCGGAACGGAACTGGAACTGCCTTCTCGGCGATCAAGCATTCGAAAATTATTGGCTACAACCTCGGTCACATAGCGATCCACACCATCTTTGTCTTGATACTTGCGATGGGTCAGTTTACCTTCTACAAAGATGCTAGATCCCTTCTTGAGATACTGTTCGGCACGCTCGGCAAGAAATCTCCACATGATAATGTTGTGCCATTCTGTCGATTGCACCCACTCACCACTCTTGTCCTTGTAGCTCTCGTTGGTTGCCAATGAAAATTTTGCAACAGCTGCTCCATTGTCTAGATGACGCACTTCGGGGTCTTTGCCCAGGTTGCCAATGAGAATTACTTTATTTACCATGGTTTAGATATTATTAAAATTGGAAATTTAAAGTTACGGCTTTATCGCTTAAATACCAATCGATCACACGTGAATAGGGGTAACTGGATAGTACGCTGCGTGGCACACTTTGATATCCCTCTATCTCTTGCGAGTGCAGGAGTTTTACTTCAGCAAATGATGCAAAGATGGTCTGGTGGGACAACTCATGTTTGATCTCAGTCGATACATGCAGAAGCTCCACACCGTAAGGAAGCTCCTTGGCGATGGTCGACCATCTCGCTTTTTTGGCTTTTTCCACCAGCACAAATTCATAGAGGCCCGCCCAAATGTCTTGGGATGATCGTTTGCGTATCCAGATATTTTCACCATCATTTACCAGGATGTAATAGAAATAGCGGATGCGCTTTGGCTTTTTCGCTGCCTTTTTCGGTATCTCATGAACGATACTCTTTTCAAATGCCACACAATAGGATTGGCAGAGACAGCTACCACAGTCCGGTTTGCGTGGTGCACAGTGCAACGAGCCAAAGTCCATGATGGCTTGATTAAAAGCTGCGGCCGAAGTGGTAGCTAATAATTCGGAAGCATATTCATTGAGGTGTTTTACCATCGACACAGAGTTTACCGGCTCCGTAAAACCTTCCAATCTTGCTATCACTCTAATCACATTGCCGTC
>CAJQNM010000788.1 GCA_905479665.1 uncultured Saprospiraceae bacterium | reverse complement strand
ATGGTCGCCCAAGTGGCCAATGCTCCATTGTAACTAGAGAACAAACCAAAAGAGGTATAAATCGAACCCGACCAATCGTTCCTGATTGATTCCGGAATAATCTTCCCGTCACGGGTAAGACCGGGTACAATCGGATCGGATATATTGCGAATGCAAGCCCACGGCACTCCCAGCTTATTGGCTTCTCTTCCGATGACGGCGTCATCCATCTCCAAAAAGGAGAAGGCGTCGGAATTATTTCCATTGGCCACATAGTAAAAATCGGTGGTGAGCAGGGGCACATCTTCCAGTGCTTGGATTTTTGGCGTGGCCAGGGAAGTCGGGCTAAGTGCTTCATTCAGCAAATCCTCAAGTGCTACATGTTCCATAGATGCATCTCCTGAGTGATTTGCTTGAAGCGTCTGGTAAAGTGCCTCAAACGAGTCTTGATTGGCCACTGCATCCATTTTAAACAGAAGCTTATCCTCCACCTCGGCAATCAAAGAAGTCGCAGGATACCAGCTTGGACATCGGTATGATTCGCCATTGCCAGGATCTCCCACATTCTCAGGTCGTTGCAATTTTAGTACCGCCGAGTTTGCCACAACGGCATCCCCTAAACTTTGGTTTAGTCGAGCACCTCCTGCAGTGCCAATTGTATAAATGAAATCTGTCTTCGTATCCTCCAAAATGCATTGCAACATTGCTGACAAACCAGCGATCCATGGTGCGTGTGCTAAATGTGAATTTGACTTAAAAAGCAATACACGATATGGTCTATCCGATAGGTCGCAGATCTCCACCATCTGAAAGTAGCCCCAAAGCTGACCCGACTGCTCCTCGCCGATGTAGTCAGCAGCTCCTCGGGTATAGGCATGCCAATTTCTGCGGAATTCGTGCGAGTATGCGTTTCCCTCCTTTTGAGAATTAATAAAAATATGGTCGAGCGCAAACCATTCAGCACTTGTCCAGGTAATGATCACATAGTCTGCCGCCGGCAATGGGTCCGTGGCCTTTCGCTCGGCAATAGGAAGTAGCTTAGGTGCATGCCGACCGATATCCTCCCAAGGCACTGGCGGAAGTATATTTGAGACTGGCGATTTGGTAGCAGTCTGAGTATCTGTATATCTTGTCTTGATCACTGAGGTTGACGTTGGGCTCATTGGGTTCTGATTCATGACTTGCGCATTAATTAATTATTAGGCTTCATTTTCTTGAAAACTTCTTTTCGCTAATGATCTTCCATAAACTCCTCCATAGATCGTTAGACTGAAAAGCAACGGTCCCACCACTCCTTTTCTCTTGGGCAACAGTAAAATTCAGATCTCCCACACACACATACTTAATAGCTTCCGAATCCCCAGAAATAGCAATTTTGGAATGATCGTTTTCTTCCGACCAATCATATGAAGGACTAAGCCCCAATGGAGCCAGATCGATACTGCGACCAGCCGTCACCGTATGCTTGGAGTTTGCATCCACACTAGGGGGAGTCACTCCATGCTCCCATGTTTCCACTTCGATATTTTCATTTAATTTAACCGCCACTAGGTCATTGTAAAAATCGTCGTCATGCAATTTATCCCAGTGCTTGTTTTTGGCGATTGATTGAAAGGGCTTCCCCGCGCTGGAGTGTATGGTTATGGCATCTGCGTATGGATTATCACCATAGGTCACCTTATCGTGAAGCAACTTGACTCGGGCATCTTCCGTAGAGGCTTGCAAGGACTTAGGTATAGCTGAAGCGATGTTGACATTTGGCTGCTGACCAATAATCATCTGCTCTGCGATTTTCAAACTCTCCCCAGCATCCTTCAAGGAAATACAAAGAAAACTCTGTCCATTCCCAATAGCCGTTTCAGGATATTCATAGACTTTTTGCTTCGAAAACTTTGGTGACGAATGAATAAGCCAGAAAGCACTATTCGACTTCAAATCAAAAGCCAGAACTCCCTTCGCGTGGCCACGGCCGGAGTTGGTTTTTCCTGTCACCGGATCTTCGTCATTGTAAAATATCCATCCCGTATCAGAGTTGTCTTTCCCAATGATCTGATTTAATGTATTGGACAGGGCACCACTTGACGCAGCATCGATTTTATTTGGAGACAAAGCCAGTTCATCTCCAGCAGCAGACGAGGAATCGAAGTACAGGTACTCTGTCCCGCTGGCTTTTCCACCATCGCTGACTTTCGATTTAGATGGGATCTTATAGATGAACCACCAATCTACCGGTTGCCCAAGATCACCAATGCATTGTAACGGAGTGGGTTCTATGGCCATACAGCTTTCTTTTCGTGAATATTGGCATCAAAGCCACATCCACCAAAAGCGCTAAGACCATCGACAAAATCATCTAAGTTTCGTCGCAGGCATAGGTCTGCCATGGCCTCTTGAAGGGGAACAAGAGATTGCATGAGAATTTGATTTTTTAAATTAACCAGTATAAATCCTGGTTCGGGTTATCCGTAAATTAATTGTTTTTTAGTGCACTTCCAAAAATTATGGAATTCTATCTCCAATTATTTTCTGTCACCCCTCAATGATCCATTCCCCGAATCATTCAGGCATCTCCACTTCCTCGCCCCAAAGATGCTTGGCAAACCATTGCCAATTGTGCCAGATGGCTGCCAGTCTTTCTTTTGGCTTGGTAATGCCGTGTCCAAATCCCTTGTACACAATCAGCTTCGTATCCACTCCGACATCCTGCAATCCCTGGTAAAGTTCGTAAGCATTGGGGATGGGAACTCTTCGATCAAACTCTCCATGCTGAATTAAGGTGGGAGTTTGTGCTTGATTTATGTTGGTCATGGGTGAGGTTTTATCATACACTGCTTTGTCAGACCAAGGAGTCGCTTGCAAATACTGGCGGGTGAAGGGATGGATATCGGTGTTGACGTAGTATGTCATCCAGTTGGAAATACCTGCACCCACAGAAATAGCTTTAAACCTATCGGAATTCGTACTCAAAAAAGCTGAGATATAGCCACCTTGACTCCAGCCCATGGCCGCCACGCTGTCGCTATGGACGATGCCCTTGTCTATCAGATTTTGCACACCTGACTCCACATCCCAGGCATCTCCGACACCAAGATTCCGCACATTCAGAGCACGAAAGCGAGCTCCATAGCCGGCTGACCCTCGGTAGTTTGGTCTCAAGATGAGCGCACCTTTTGCCATCCATTGCAGCTGCGGATATACGTAGGCAGGAACAGGTTGAGGAGTGGATATTCCTGTAGGGCCACCATGTATCACCACCATCAAGGGATATTTACGGGCCGGATCAAAATCGCTGGGCTTGTGCAAGACCCCTTCGATGGTCTCTCTGTCCATACTCTCCCAACTCACGACATCACTAGATCCTGTATGCCAATTTGCTAGTTGATCTCCCATCTGAGTTATTTGCTTGGTTTGCGCAAAGGGGTAATTGGCAATATAGATTTCGGTTAAGTCTTGATCGTTGCGAGCCGAAAAGGCAATCCGATCTCCATCCTTCGAGAAACTATAGGAGTATAGGTTTTCCACAGGAGTTGCAATCTCTCGACTCGCTCCAGTCTCGCTATCAATCTGGTAAAAGATGCGTCGAGTCTTCTGCCATGCGGTCGCGGTCAAACCTGCAGCAGTCCACTCAAAACCATTTAGATCTTCGTCGACATCCAGACCTACCTCAACCTCACCATTGCCGTCTCGGCCAATAATAAACTGGCGACTATTTTGATAATAATTAGAGACACTGTCATCGACTGAGCTACGGAAAGCAATTTGCTCACCATCTGGAGACCATGCTAAAAGTCCATCTGCACTGAGGTTATTCACCAGCACTCGGGAAGTATCATTGGCCACATCGTACAAATAGACATCGGCATGAAAAAAAGAATTAGGCAAGGGATCAGGCTGACGGTTGTAGGCAATAAATGCCCCTGTTGGAGACCACAAATAGCCTCCCACATGAAAATCCCCCGAAATTATTTTCTTTGGTTTCCGCTCTTCCAAATAAATAGAATCTTCCAATTGAGCCGGGAGAAGGCTTTCATAAAATGAATCGGGATTCACATCAATCACCCAGAGCTCATTGCATTCGTACTCTTCATCCTCCACCCCAAAACGACCATAGGTTTCCTCCTGTTTTTCTTCTTCTCTTTTTCGTCGCTGCGCAAAAACAATTTGTTTCCCGTCGGGAGACCATTCAAAAGAAGAAACTCCGCCACTCGTCTCCGTGAGGCCGTATGCTTCTCCCCCATTTGCTCGAATCAATAAGATTTGAGTCTCTTCATCCCGACTGGCCAAAAATGCGATCCACCGACCATCCGGTGACCAGCGTGGGCTGCGACTACTGCCCTCTTTGGTATGAGTAAGCAAAAGAGGATCTTCACCATTTTTGGCCAACCAAATTTCGGTATCGAAGCGATTGTTTTCCCAATCTGTCGAAGATCTTGTAAAGACAACGTGCTGACCATCTGGAGATACTCGAGGACTGCCTACCGACTGCAAAGAGATAACCTCCTCGAACGTAGGCGCCTGGGCATAGGTCAAAGCAATTGAAAAAAACAGAAAAGCAGAGGATAGAAACCGCCTCATAATTTTATTGATTTTTGATTGAAATTGATACCGATGAGTATTTTAATTAATTGTATGCTATGGATCTACGTTTACTGAAATCCGGGTCGTTGACAATCCTGTCCTTTTTTTCACTTGTGTGCTGACCACCTTTATAAGTGACTTCGTGCGGGCAATGATGGCCGGATCCTTTTCCAATTTAATCACAATTTCGTGCACGTATTTGTTGCGCACTCTGGCCACAGTCGGTTTAATCGGTCCATACACGCGGTCTCCCAATTTTTCGTGGAGACTTTGGGCAAGTAAAAAAGCTGCCTGCTCAGATTTTACCTCCGTACCATGACGGACAGTCACATAGATGAGTCTGACATAAGGTGGGAAATTAAAATCTTGCCGTTCCAGAATTTCCCGCTGAAAAAAACTGTCGTAATTGTTGGTCAGTACATCGGCAATGACTGGGTGTGAAAGCTGGTAAGCCTGGATGACTACCCGCCCCCGACGATGTTTGCGACCAGCACGACCACTCACTTGCACCATAAGTTGAAAAGCCCGCTCAGCCGCTCTAAAGTCTGGATAGTGTAGCAATTGGTCTGCGGATATGATCCCAACCAGTCCGACTTTGCTAAAATCTAGCCCTTTGGCCACCATTTGTGTTCCAACCAAGATGTCCAAATCACCGTCTTCAAATTTTGCAATAATCGCACTGAGTTTCTTTTTTCCTCTTGCTGTATCGAGATCCATCCGACCTATGCGATACTCCGGCAAAATCAACCTCAGTTCATCTTCAATGGTCTCGGTGCCAAAACCTTTCAAGGTAAGTTCGTGATCGCCACAGGAGGGACACTGGGCGGTGGGGCGCTCACTGAACCCGCACAGATGACATTGCATCAGGTCTTTGTACTTGTGGTACACCAGGGTGGTGTCACAATTTTTACATTCGTTATGCCAACCACACGTTGAGCACATCAACACAGGAGCAAATCCGCGTCGGTTTTGAAAGAGGATCGTTTGAAATCCGTCCTGATGATTCTGCTCGATTTCATCAAGGAGCAAATCTGAGAAGTAGGCATTTTTTTTATTCATCCGCAGATCGGCAACAACAACCTCAGGCAGCGGGATATCACCATAGCGTTTCTCCATGACTAAACGGTGATATTTCCCGTGCGCACTATTATGAAAGCTCTCCAACGAAGGGGTGGCACTGCCCAAAATAATCCGACAGCTGTGTAGGTATGCCAAATATACCGCACTGTCTCTCGCTTGGTAGCGAGGAGCAGGATTGTCTTGTTTGTAGCTGCCATCGTGCTCCTCATCCACGATGATCAATCCAAGTTTTTCGAAGGGTAAGAAAAGTGCGGAGCGAGCACCCAGCACCAATTTACCTCCTTCGCGAATGCGCATCCATACCTCTACACGTTCATCTGCTCCCATGCGGGAGTGATATACTAAGAGGTCATCCCCAAATAGCACTTCTAGACGCGAGACCAACTGCGTGGTGAGCGCAATTTCTGGCACGAGATACAGTACTTGCTGCCCTGGCGTCGAGAGCACTTTCTGGATAAGATCTACATACACTCGAGTCTTACCACTGCCGGTCACTCCGTGCAAAAGAATAGGTTTTGCAACGGGTATTTCAGCGATGCGCTGCAGCGTTTCTGTTTGTTCGTCAGACAATGGTGGAGCAGCTTCTAGTGTGCTATCATAGCCTCTGATCCGGCTCATCTCGCGCTCCTGTTTTTGGACAATGCCTTTTTTTTCGAGCGCCGCTATGACTGAATGGGTGACCCCAGCCTGTTTCACCAAGTCGGCCTGTAAGACGAACTCACAATCACGCATCAAGTCGATCAGTGCTAGGACAGCCCGGGTCTGCGCTGCAGCATTTTTAGTGCACTCAAAAAGTTTTGTCAAATCTGCTTCTTCCTGATGCGGGTGGATAAGAACAATTTCTGTGGCGAGCTTCGGCTTATAGCCATCGTTGAGCTCCTCCGCAATAGTGATGACCTGCGCGTCCAGCAGATCTTTAATGTAGGGATACACCGACTGTATCTGGAGGATCTCCCTGATCTTATCGATCGAGACAGAGTCTTGGGCGAGAATGGTTTTGGCAATGGTCGCATGATGTCCTTCGAGTGCATAGAGTGAATCTTCCATGTCCATCCCAGCAAGAACAATTGTGTCACTCTGCAGTTTGAGCCTGCTCGGCAAGGCAGCCAGCATCACCTCTCCCAAGCCACAGGCATAGTATTCAGCCACCCAGGACCATAGCTGGAGTGAGATTTGATCCACGACCGGATGTTCGTCTAGGACCGAAACAATGGGTCGTACACGATAAGCCGGCTTGTCTCGATGCACGTTGTAAACCAGCCCGGAGTAAATACGTCTTTTTCCGAAGCTCACCTCCACCCGGACACCAGGATGCAATTTGTCCAGGAGGTCTTCTGGCACAAGATAGGTGTAGGCCCGATCGATGGCCAGTGGCAGTATGATATCAGCGTAAGTCAAGTCAGCTAGGTCGGTAAGATTTTCGTCATTTTCGGATTTCTCAAAAGTAGAAGATATCTTATTATTCTATCTTGACTCCATGTCAAGAACGACACTCCTCCTGGCTATGCTCTTATGCCAATTCTCCTGTTGGCAAGAGGACCCCAAATTTGACCATGTCGAGGACAAATTTGAACCCTACGATCATCAATACCACAGACTTTTCGCCCCTGAAGATGTGGTCGATCCAACAGCCGTAATGCGGAGCATTAAAGCATCACGAACTTCTGACAACGACCACTCTCGCCAAAGTATCGGAAACTGGAGAACAGAAGGACCAGGCAATATCGGTGCACGGGTGAATAGTGTGGCTGTCTCCCCGACCAATCCCTCTATCCTGGTTGCTGGATTTTCCTCAGGTGGTCTTTACATGTCCAAAAATGGAGGCGGAGGTTGGTTTCCCATCTTTGATGAGAATGATTACCTCGCCATCGGTGATGTTGTCTTCTCGCCACATGATCCAGATGAAATCATGATTGGCACTGGCGATCCGAATATCTCTGCCTTTCCCTTTTCGGGAAATGGAGTGTTTAAGTCGGATGACTGCGGGCGCCGATGGCAAGAACTGGGTCTTGATGACCTGGGCATCATCTCGAAGATCGCCTTTCATCCCACCAATCCACTACACTACTACGCTGCGTCAATGGGTATGCCTCATATTGCAGATGATCGACGAGGGTTGTTCCAAACCATAAACGGAGGAAAATCCTGGCAAAAGATACTCAGCTTGGGAGCGCAGACCGGAGTGATCGATTTTCTCCAACACCCTACAGAGCCAGAAATACTTTATGCTGCAGGATGGAACCGAATACGCACCTACGAGCAGTCGGTCATCTCGGGAAATGGCGGTCGCATACACCGTTCACTTGATGGTGGGAAAAACTGGGAATTGCTGGCAAACGATCTCCCACTTGAACCCGTCGGAAGGATCGGCTTGGCCATGTCCCCGAGCAATCCAGAACGTCTATACGCACTTTATGTAGGAACAAATAGTCAGTTGCACTCCATCCATACCAGTACTGACCGCGGTACTTCTTGGCGTAAAATTCCCACGGACAGCGACTCGCGACTTGTTAGTGGAGTGTTGGGGGGATTCGGCTGGTACTTTGGTAAGATTCGAGTGCATCCCACTGATGAGCGAAAAATTTACATCCTCGGTGTACGAGTGCAAGAATACGATCCCAAAGACCGCACATGGCAAAGCATAGCCCCGTTTCCCGTACATGCAGATGCACATGACCTCATCTGGTGTGGTAAAGACACCATGATTGTTGCTACGGACGGTGGTCTCTATCGCTCACTGGACAAAGGACAATCATGGACAGATCTAGAAAACATTCCCACTACCCAGTTTTATCGGGTTGATCTAGATCCGCATCGCCCTGATATCACCTATGGAGGAGCACAAGACAACGGCATCTCACGCGGCAGTCGAGAAGACGTAAACAACTGGGAGCGGATCAGTGGTGCCGATGGATTCAGAACCATCTTTCATCCTGACAAGCGCGATTTATATTATGTTGAGTCTCAACGCGGAGGCTTAAGTGTGACCACCGATGGTGGATTTACGTTTCGGTCAGCCACAACCGGTATTTCAGGTGACGACCGCAAAAATTGGGACCTACCCGTCATCATGAGTCATTTCGACCCCGATGTACTATATTATGCAACAAACCGCTTGTATCGCAGCACGAGCGGGGAGGAGGTCTCCTTTGAGGCGATCAGTGACAATCTCACTGATGCAGTCCCTGTCCTCGCCTCAACGAGCAGCAGTACAGCCCTGGCCGAATCACCTATCGATGCAGATCTACTGGCTGTGGGCACGGGTGATGGGCACCTCTGGCGCAGCACGAATGGCGGTGATACGTGGGAGGAGATCGGAACTCAACTGCCGAAACGGTGGTACACCTCGATCCACCTTTCTAGCCTAGATAAACAACGGATTTTCGTCACCCAGACAGGATACAAAAACGGGGACTTTACCCCTCTTGTGCACCGCTCAGATGACCTGGGAATAACCTGGGTTCCTATCGCAGGAGATCTCCCCAACACCTCGGTAAATCACTTGCAAATACTCCCCAATAATGGCGAAAAAGTGCTGATGGCCGGCACCGACATTGGCCCATACCTGAGCAAAAACTCTGGACGCACTTGGACCAGACTAGGAGAAAACTTTTCCTACATCCCTATTTACGAACAACTCTATAATTTTGAGAAAAACATACTCGTTGCTGGTACCTTTGGCAAATCGATCCTTTCGTTTGATCTGGAGCAAGTAGGTCTAGATGGGCGACAAAGCAGCGCAATCAAAGAGAATGTTGAAAGAATTGAAATATATCCGAATCCTGCGATCAACTTTGTCAATATCCACGATATCAACTTATCCCATAAGAGTAAGATCTCGGCAATCGATCATCGCGGCAACACCTTTTCACTTGAGTCAAAATCTTCAGGAATCAATATCTCTGGCCTACCCACCGGTCTCTACCATATCGTCGTAGAGGATGTGCGAAAGAAATTCGTAGGTAAATTTCTCAAGATTTAGGTTCGTCTCTTCTAAGTGCAAAGGGAAAGTCTAGTAGCTCTATCTGGAATGATAACGCAGGAATTTTTTTCAGATATCAGGTGCCAAAAACGGAGTTTAGCAGGGCTAAGTAAATTATCTTTGATCCTATGTCGAAGCCGCTGATACTTGTGACCAATGATGATGGGATGTTTGCGCCGGGCCTCAGAGCACTCGTGGAGGTCGTGAAAGAACTGGGAGAAGTCGTGGTAGTAGCACCGGATTCACCGCAGTCAGGCATGGGACACGCCATCACCATCACAGAGCCCATTCGCCTGCATCGAGTGAAAGCGCTCGAAGACGTCGAAGCCTATGAGTGTTCTGGTACTCCCGTAGACTGCGTCAAGCTGGCACGTCATGTCGTACTGAAAGATCGACGTATTGATCTGTGTGTCTCTGGCATAAATCATGGATCGAATGCAGCGATCAATATTATTTATTCCGGCACAATGTCTGCCGCCATGGAAGCCTCGTTAGAGGGGATCAAGTCGATCGGATTTTCATCGTTAGATTTCAGCTTCAAGGCCGACTTTGCCCCACAGCAGCCCTATGTGCGTAAGATCTGCGAGTACATGCTAAACGGAAATTCAGGCAGTAATTTGCTCAACGTAAATATGCCCATCACTAAAATAATAGGGATAAAAGTGTGTCGTCAAGCCGAAGCCAGATGGGTGGAGGAATTTCAGGAAGGCATTGATCCACGAGGTCAAAAATATTACTGGCTCACCGGAAGATTTGAAAACCAGGATGATGGAAATGATGATACCGACATATCAGCTCTTAATGCCGGATATATCTCCGTTGTACCATCCATACATGATCTCACCGATTATTCTGCTCTTGACGAATTGCGCAAGCTCGAACAATAAATGCTGACCAAGTATCGCAAATATGACAAGTTGATCACGGGTATTCTGGCTGGTTTGGTCAGTCCCGGGATTTGGTTTTTTCTACTCCTCTCCCTTTTTGGGGCCTTAGAGGATCAAGGCGTCAT
>CAJQNM010000787.1 GCA_905479665.1 uncultured Saprospiraceae bacterium | reverse complement strand
CAGCAAAACTTGCTGGAAAGGTGTCGCTGGATTGTTGTGCTATGATCAGCATCGTGTTCATGATTCCTCCTTTGATACCCTCTCCACTGGCATTGATTAATTTCTCAACTCCATTATGCCAAGTAACCCCTGCACTGGCATCGGCAGTATCGCAAACAAGACCATGTTCGCCGCTATCATCGACCCAAAAGACGACGCCTCCATGGACAAAGTCGCCTACTTTGTATTGGCGTAGGGCAAGCGTACCATCGGATTGTCTCACTACATTGGTGGATACATCTGTCACCGTGTCCATTACCGATATCTTTGCTTTACCTTCTACGTCAAGGTTCTGGCCATATAGACCTATGCTCAACTGGCACAGAAATAAGGTTAACAATACACTGATTTTCAAACTTGCAAAGTTTCGTCTCTCAGAGAGCATAGCGTTTTTCATTTTCACTCTTGACCTAGTAATGTTGAGCCTACTCCGAAAAGGTTGCCAAATCAAAAATGGTTCTTTTGGCGATCTTTCCATTTTTCTCAATCGGCTGATACTCAGGCATCACCCAATCTCGAAAAAGTGCAAATCTCACCTGCCTGCCTGCGCCAGCAGGCAGGTCCAAAATAGACTCATTTTGTGAAGATGGCACTTTCCGGAGTAGGCTCAATGTTTAGCTTGGTAAAGTACGTATTGTTTCTGTACGATGTTGTGGTTCTTACCCCATCCCGTCACTCATCTCTTATAGCATTCAGTGGATTAGATAATGCAGCGCCGAGGCATTGATAGCTCACAGTCGTCCAAGCCAGGATGACTGCTAATGCTCCAGAGAGTAAGAAGACCCAGACTTCAAGATCTATCCGGTAGGCAAATCCATGCAACCATTTACTCATGAAAAAATAGGCTAAGGGGAAAGCGATCAGCATGGAGAAAAGTACAAGACGCATAAAATCCTTTGAGATAAGTCCGACGATACCCAACGTGGTGGCACCCAGCACTTTGCGAATTCCTACTTCCTTTTTTCGCGCTTCGACCCTAAAAGAGGTAAGTCCAAAAATGCCTAAGAGTGCAATGAAAATGGCCAGGCCCGAGCACCAGAAGAAAATGTGTTGCATCCTCTTCTCTGAGTGATAAATTTGATCGATGGCATCTTCCAGAAACCAGAAATCAATCGGTGTTTCAGGCATGACGGTTTTCCATGCTTTGGTTGTTGACGAGACGGCGCTGGTCAGGCTTCCAAGATGCAACTTCACAGCTAAATAATTAAAGCGGTCCTGATAGGGTGACGCCGTAATCAAGAGTGGATCGATTTTTTGGTGGAGAGATGCAAAATGAAAGTCCTTTACCATACCGACCACCTCATTTTGCCCATTGCGCCTTATCTTTTTCCCCAGGGGCTTTTCCCAATTCAGTTGTTTGGCGAGTGATTCACTGATTACCAAGGCTTGCCGATCTGTAGATCTACTTCTGGAAAGGCGCCTTCCCTCAAGGAATTGAATATCAAATACATCATAAAAATCGTCGTCCACATCAACCACATGAAGCATCATGGGATCGTTCTTCCCCTCAGGGGTGTAACCATTTTGTGTAAATCCAGAGCCGGGAACTTCTGAACAACCTGAGCTTTTGATAATTTCTGGATATTTCTCAAGCTCCTGCTTAAGAGTGAGGATCTTTGATTGTACTGATTCTCCGTCCAGAGATAAGACCAAGATATGTTCTTTATCAAACCCCAAATTTTTTGAGCTGATATGATTAAGTTGTTGCATGACAACGATGGTACCTATGATCAGCGTAATGGATACTGTAAATTGAAAAACCACCAAGGAATTGCGAAAGCCAGATTTGCCAGGCTTTGATCGTACACCCTTGAGACTGCTCACTGTATCAAGCGAGGCGAGGTAGAGGGCTGGGTATAAACCAGAACCGATCCCGACCGCGCCCAAAAGCAAGAACAGGCCACCCATCGAAATCCAGTCAAAATATCCCGTTGCATGAATGGATTTACCAAATACTTGAGGTAGAATTGGCAAGGCTAGTTCAACCAACATGATGGACACGCACAGTGCAAGTACCACGAGTAGAATGGCTTCGCCCATGAATTGCCTCCCAAGTAGACCGCGGCTTGCTCCCAAGACCTTCCTTACGCCTACTTCCTTTAGCCTTCGGCTTACCTGTGCAGTGGTCAAATTTATGAAGTTGATGCAGGCAATAATCAATATCAATGCAGCCATGATACCCAGCACAAGAAGCTTTGTACGGAGACTGGAGGAGTAGTCGTTGTAATGGAGATGCACATCAGATAGTGGTTGAAGGCTGGCCTCATACTTTAAGTGATAGGTGCTGTAATCCTCATTGATGTGTCGCCACATAAAGTCCGGCAACTGAGCCTCCAAGTTTTCCGGCTTGGTGTGCTCTTCCAATTCTATGTAAGTGATGTATTGATTGCCACCCTCCCAGCCCATGTAGTACGTGTCTGGTTCTTGGTAGAGTGATGAGAAGGAAAGAAGTGCATTAAAGTCTATATGTGAGTTGGAAGGCGGATCAACAACAGTACCACTGACCTGGAGTGATTTTCCACCATTCAGGACTAGTGTTTCTCCGAGTACATTTAGATGTCCAAATAATCTAGTGGCAGTGCTTTCTGTCAGCACGATGCTATTGGGCGCTGTTAGAGCTTCCTTGCTATTTCCTGATGTAAGTGGAAAGGAAAACATCTGCAGGAAGCTGCTGTCGGCATGAAGAACGTCCTTAATTTTGATTGATTTGTCTTGCGTCGCTAGATATAAGCTTTTTGGGGTACTAAATCTGGTGAAATCTTTAATCCCTGCAAGCTCAGCGTGCATGTCTGCTCCAATGTCAGATGTAAACACGTGTTGGTCTGACATTTTAGTCCCTTGCTCATAGGCTTTAATTCCAACTCGATAAATCTGATGTCTTCCCTTATGAAATTGATCGTAGGATACCTCATTCTGCAGCAAAATGCTTAGGCACATGACTGCGGCCAGCCCGATCGCAAGGCCCATTAAATTTATGCTACTGTGTAACTTATTTCGTTGCAAGTTGCGAAGGGCTATTTTTAGGAAATTTCTGATCATGTCACTAGTTGATTTATCAATGATATGTGCTACCAGTGATAGATGAGGCAACGAGGTAAAATTGGGCTCTGATGAATGGTGGATGTTCCATTGGAAATAAAGTTAAAAAATGGAACTGATGGGATCAAGATAGAAGAATAGAATATTCCAATCTAAATTGGGTTGAAATGCAGACCTAGGAATGATCATTATTTAGTGCTTCGAGGACGCTCGACGCATAGCGTCGGCGACTGCTTCGGTGTCCAACTTTTGTAAGTAAAGTAGCACCCGTTTTCGTGATTTCAGATTTTTAAGTTTGCGTTCAAGAGCCATCGCCTCGGAGCGAGTAGGTACAGTATGAGTCCAAAATAAGACCCAGGGCTTGCCACTCTTTGTTGATCTTACCAGTCCTGCATTATGCTTTTTGAGTCGCCGATCCAGGTCTTGGGTTTGACCATAGTAGAATCGGTCCTTTTTGGCACTGTAGAGAATGTATACAAAGAATGACAAGAGGCGATGGTTATCAGATCTAAGAAAAAAGAGTGGAGCCTACAGGAATCCCGTGTCACGAGGACGAATTCCGTTGTCACGAGGATAAATCGAACCTGCGACCTTTTGTCCCGAAGCACCGCAAATTTTCAATTTGCTTTAGTGCTTCGAGGACGCTCGACGCATAGCGTCGGCGACTGCTTCGGCGTCCAACTTTTTCAAGTAAAGTAGCACCCGTTTTCGGGATTTTAAATTTTTGAGTTTGCGCTCAAGAGCCATCGCCTCAGAGCGGGTAGGTACAGGATGAGACCAAAATAAGACCCAGGGCTTGCCACTCTTTGTTGATCGTACCAGTCCTGCATTATGCTTTTTGAGTCGCCGATCCAGGTCTTGGGTTTGACCATAGTAGAATCGGTCCTTTTTGGCACTGTAGAGAATGATACAAAGAATGACAAGAGGCGATGGTTATCAGATCTAAGAAAAAAGAGTGGAGCCTACAGGAATCCCG
>CAJQNM010000786.1 GCA_905479665.1 uncultured Saprospiraceae bacterium | reverse complement strand
CATCTCCTACGGCCATTTCTGCGGCGATCGCGGCATAACGATGGCGCAGGTTGTCAAAACGTGTGCTATCCACATTTGCCCTCCACTCAGCTAGTGACCAGGGGTCTATTTGCCACGCCCTGATCGAATCACCTTCGAGAGTATATTTTGATACCGCATATCCGTGCGTGAGACCCTGACGAAATAAAGTGTCATTTACCGGAGCCCACCGCAATATTGTGGAATCTTCTGTGGTCCATGCTGCTGCGTGAAGTGACTCTGAAATCTGCCCATCCATGGTCGAACTGGCAAATAAATTAATCCCAAAAAATATAATTAATGTGTATTTCATGATTCTAAAATTGCATGTTGAGGGTAGTCGGTGTTTGCACACCGCCTAAATTATATTGCGCTATATCATACCATGCACGCACTTGGTAACCAAGGCGACGTAGCTTTGGATAGGATCCCAAAACATCCGTGCCTCGAAAGATCACGGGCACCTGATTATTGATCACTTTACCCCCATAGACCTTCATGCTGGCAATCACATCGTAGTGCCTTTTCGCTACTCGTGAAACTTTCCAATCTAGGCGCAGACTCGCATCGTAGGTAGGCCAGTAAACAACATTTGCCGTGACAAACGCTGTTGTCGCAAAAGCCATTGCCCCTCCGGCCGACATAGCTCCTCCAGTGCCACCAGGTGACGGAGGTGTGACATTTGCCAATGGACTGCGAGGATGATAGAAAGGATTGATCACGCAGGCCTCCATAGGTGGTATGCCAACCGTCTTCCCAAAGTGCTCAAGTGAGAGCGAAGGCCTTCTGTCGTGAAATTGAGCAGGAATTTCATCATAGGGCCAATAGACCGCCTGCATGAGATCATTTGAGGCGATATTGGGCAATGCCTCAAATTGCACCAGTGGTCTCATCACATGAGTGCTGGTGCTGCCCAGGTGCCAGGTGTAGCCATCTACTTCATAGGTATCAAAACCTTCGAGCCCAGGCAGTTTTTTGCGAATTTCCTCATACCCAGATGCTGAGTAGAGTACGTCTCCTCCATTGTCTATGGCCGAAAGTTTGTCTGCCAATGTTGAATGTTCACTGGTCTCAAATCGATATTCGTAAAGGACTTTGTCAGGCACATTGGCAAAAACACCTGTCATCGTTCTTGTCGTGCGCAGAGCTGTCGATGAGTTTTCGGTGGTTGCTCGGCTTGCTAAAAGTACGTCTACAGTGGTATCACGCAACAAACGATCTACCGAGGTGGGATCTCCTTCGCTGGGTGTAGAAGGATGCCTACCAATCAATCGGAAGTCATAACGGCTGTCAAGATTAAGTGGAGGCATGTCAAAAGACACGAATTGATCTCCTCTAACCTGACATGGTACTTCATGAATTGCTCCACTCCCCCGCTCTTCAAATACGGCAAGGAATTTCAGGTTAGTGGTGACTCTGGTGGGGGGCGCCATGAGCTGAGGTAAACGGCTTGGCCGCACAAATCGGGTCAGTGAGCGGGTCGCCAAAAAGCCTCCAAAGACTGTGCCGGTTGTGGGTTTTGCCGAGGCAAAAACCTTGGGCCGTGGGTTCCACATGGTGATGCCTCCGCGTGCTGTCTCTCCCGGCATCAAAAACCGTTGACCCTCCAATGGATAGATGAACTTAATATCCTGCGTGACCAAATGGTCCGGTTCTGGGCCCACAGTAAATTGCACCGTCTTCGTCTCATAGTAGGTGCCATTGTCTCCTGAGAGATCAACAAAGGTGCCACCAATACGCTCCTGAAATCTCACTTTGATCGTGAGTTCGCAGCGTGCGCCCTCCTTCAGATATCCACCTTGGATCTCCAGATATGCAATTGTTTTATTTTCTCCTCCACCATAGACAATATGTGTTTGCCTGAGAACGCCATTCTCTTTCAAAGAAAACCCAGAAATAACTGCCTTAAAAGTGCTCGGAGCATCATCGCCATCACGAATAAAACTGAACGGTTTATCGACCGCAATATTAAACGTGGCTGCCGGCTGAGTAAATATCGAGACATTGTTGGTTCCTTCTCGGGGAGTTAAATCGCCGATCACATTGAGTGCCAGCGGATTGCCATCGACTGGATCGCAGGGCTCGCCCAAGTCTATTTTGAAATTGCAATGACCACTGACCAATCCTCCGAGGATAGAATAACTACCGGAAAAATAACCCGTGAAATAAGAAGGATTTGGCAATCCCGCCTGCAATCCGATCTCACCATCTACAGAGAGGATTTCTTTCTCAATGGTCTTCCATAACTTGACCTTAATTCCAATTGAACCCTGTAGTGCAGCCTCTAGTTGCCCTGACGCATACCAGCCGTTTATCCCGATGAGACCGCCACTGGAGTTATTGCATGCCATATTTGTATTGAGCACAGCGATGTCAATACCTAGTCGAGCAGCAAACTCGCCGTAAAAAATCAAAAAGGTTTTCTTTCCAGTATCAAAATTCAGATCGGTCCCCATGGCAAATCCATTGCCTTCCTCAATTGAGCCCAAAGATCCCGGTGCATTTCCACCTAGCGGGAGGTCCTCCCCCACCATAAAATAACCTCCAGCAGTAGCTAGCCCCTTAAATGAAAGCTGGATCGGCGTGGCCGGCGTCCCCAACAAGAAATGCCATTTTTCTGAATCAACGTGAATGGTGCCGTTGCCCGCAAAATTCTCTTCTTTTCCGCTGGCATTTCCGGCACCGATGATCCAGTCGTCGGCAACCTTCACGTAGGCATCAATATTTCCATGAAATATTTTATTCGGAAAATCATAACTAAAATCGATATCCCCGAAAACCTTTTTCTCGCGCTCAGCGATTGAGGTCATAAAATATGCGTCACCAGCGAGGGAAAGCATATTGATGGTTAAGCCTTGGAAATTGGCCTCGATTCCTACATCTGCATTGAAGGCTTCTTCATTGGCCACTGCCAAACGAGTGCTCGCTTTGATGCCCAGCGAGATGGAATTGTTCGGGACATAAGCAAGACCAGAATTACTGCTGCCTCCAGGCAAAGTGGGATTTCCAGCTGGAGACATGTGGTGATACACCCCGCCTCCAAATCCATGCATAGTGATGCCTGCG
>CAJQNM010000785.1 GCA_905479665.1 uncultured Saprospiraceae bacterium | reverse complement strand
GTGATGAATCCAAATCCTTTGCTGTCGTTGAAAAATTTAACTGTACCGTTACTCATTATTGTATATATAAAATTGTAAAATGGCGAGATACTTTAATTGATATCCCTACCACAGCACAATAAACGACGCTCTGCTTTGTTTCGTTCATTTTCTTGCCTATTTATTTTCAACCACCATATAGGCTCCTGAAAGCCTTATTTCGCGCAATATGTTGTCGTATGATCGAATCGGATCGGTATAAAGTTTGGTGGGATAGGGGGTGATTTTTGCGGTTTGATTGATCGGGAGTGCAGATCTGAAGCGGGCTCCTTCGGACAGCGAGGCAGTATAGTGTGGATTTTAGAGCAATTCGTGTATGACCTTAGCTACTTGAATGATATAGATAGTAGTTGATACATACTTGTAAACCCACAATTGGCAATGGATTTCAAGGAACCAAGATTATCCTTTTCACAGGAACAAATAGGGGTCTTTCCCCATGCTATGGCGATTGTCTTAGCTCTATTGAGTAAATATGTGCCATATCCTCTTCTTCTGAAATCAGGTGATACGACCATTCCGATATCCGCAAATTCTGGTGATGTTGCACTTTTTCTTACTTCACAAGTTCCTATGAGTGTATCGCCGTCCTGAAGAGAAAATATTTCCCTTCTTTCAATCAATCCTCCAATATATTCAACCAGCCATTCTTTGGGAGCCCCCATACTCTTGTGGTAGAATGCCACTAGCCTGTCATTGTCTTTATCTTGACTTTCCCAGAATGTTCCTTCTTTTTCTGGAAGGCTTACTTCATGGTTGCTTCTGAACAAATAAGTATTTATATGCAGTTTATTGACAAAACTTAATGCAATTGATAAATAACCAAGATTATTTGTGCCTACAATTCCTGTTGTAATTTTCAACCTACCAATGAACTCCTTGAAAATGACCTCGCCTCTCAGTGGTTTATTTGGTGAAATGTAAAATTGAAGAAGTTGGTTGCCTTCATCAACAGAAGCGTAGCCAACAAGCTCATCATTAAATAGAATTCCCCAATTCATTGCGCTATTTCTAAACGACTCCCACATTCCATCCTGGGGACTTGTTAAGGTGCTCAGCCACTGACTTTTTAAATGAGCTATTTCATCAACGTGGGTTATTCTATTGAAACGATGGTTCCCTTCCATTTTTGCTTTTTCTAGTTGATGCGAACTCTATGGCACGACATCACCTTCTTTTCTTTTTCATGTTTTGAATCTTGTCGCCACGTCTGATTGGTTTTTTGAACCGCTCTTTTAGTTTTTTCTTGTAACTCTTTCTTACGGATTTTTCCTTGCTGTTTTTGGCAGATTTCTCATGAAAGGAAGCTCCACCTTCGGGAGTAAAGTGCGTATCGTTCAGTTCCTCTGGAACTACAGATTTATTTTCCTCAGGAGTGAGTTGGGAAGATATCTCCACTTCCTTAGGCAATTCACTGAAGGGGATGGTATACTTCATTAAGCTTTCAATAGCGTCCTTCAAAGGTATTTCCTTCTCACTATATAGTAGGATGGATCTACCTTGTTCTTCGGCTCTGCCCGTCCGTCCGATCCGGTGGATGTAGTTTTCGGGGTAGAAAGATGTATCAAAACTGATCACGGTGGTAATTTTTTCTATATCAATCCCACGGGATACCACATCAGTTGCTATGAGGATTCTACTTGTACCATTGTCGAATTTTTCTAGGGATTTAGAACGGTGGTTTTGCTCTTTGCTGGAGTGAATGACAGAAACTTCAGATTCAAAATTTAGGGTTTCAAATAGCCGATCAGCATTGACCTTGGTCGCTACAAAAATGAGAACCTTGCTGTATTCCTTTTTATCTTCCAGTAGGTGGTTCAATAAATTGGCCTTGGTATAAAAGTTAGGAGCAGCATACGATTCCTGACTGATGTTATCCAAGGGTGTGCCGCTAATCGAGATGGTTTTTTTAACTGGATTGACCAGAAAACCATCGATTAACTCATCTACGTATGTAGTCATGGTGGCAGAAAAGAGTATGTTTTGCCTTTTTGCTGGTAGGTATTCGAAGATGTTTCTTAATTGCGTTTTAAAGCCAAAATCAAGCATTATATCGACTTCGTCGATCACCAGTTTTTTGATTGATTTTAGGCGCAGTACACTAGTAAGAGCAAGGTCGTATAGTCGTCGGGGAGTGCCGACAATGATATCTAGCCCCTGAGCAATGGCTTGTTTTTGAGGTTTGATGTTTGTGCCGCCGTATACGCCCAACACTCTTACACTGAGGTTGGGTGTTAATTTTTCGATTTCTTCAACTATTTGAATGACGAGTTCTCTGGTAGGAACCAGCACCAACACTCTGGGGTGTGGCTGATCTGAAAACTTCAAATCCTGCAAAATGGGAAGTAAGTAGGCGATCGTTTTCCCTGTACCGGTTTGAGCAATACCCACAAAATCAAAGCCACCAAGAATGGGCGAGAAGGACGCTTGCTGGATAGGAGTTGGCTTTTCAAGTTTTAGATCAGCAAGTGCATTGCGTAATTGCTTTTTGATCTTAAAATCTGCGAACGTACTCATGGTAGGGGCCCTCTAATGACTCTATTTGAAATAATAATGCAGGAATTTTCCTCAGATATGCGGTGACGTAGCTGGAAAAAAGAACAAAGTAAGCGAGAAAAACCTTCTTATGCGAGTAAGTGTACGGATTATGCAATCATGCCATGCGGATCGATGACAAACTTTTTGGCTGCACCCTTATCAAAATCGCTGTAGCCTTTGACAGATTCTTGCAAAGTGATTACCTCTACATTTACTGCTTTGGCGATGTCTATCTTATCGTATAGGATAGCATTCATGAGTTGTCTATGATATTTCATTACAGGGCATTGTCCCGTATGAACGGAATGAGACTTGGCCCAACCTAATCCGATTCGGATGCTTAGACTACCTTCCTTCGCAGCATCGTCTACTCCTCCTGGATCACCTGTCACATATAGACCGGGAACACCGAGCTGACCACCTGCACGGGTTACGGTCATGATTGCATTAAGGACTGTTGCGGGCTGTTCGATGTCGCTGTTCTGACCATGTCCTTTGGCTTCGAAACCAACACAATCGACGGCACAATCTACTTCCGGCCTACCGATTATCTGTTCTATTTGTTCTCCAAGGGTAGCATCTTTGGTAAGGTCTATTACTTCGCAACCGAAGCTAGCTGCCTGATCTAATCGTTCCTTGATCATGTCTCCGACGATGACTACGGCAGCACCGAGCAAGTGGCAAGAGGCTGCACATGCCAAACCTACTGGCCCAGCGCCTGCTACATATACGATACTGCCAGGCCCGACCCCTGCAGTCACTGCTCCATGAAAACCGGTGGGAAAGATATCAGACAAGAGCGTGAGGTCTCTAATTTTAGCCATCCCTTGATCGCTGTCTGGAAACTTTAGCAGGTTGAAATCTGCGTACGGCACCATCACATATTCTGCTTGTCCGCCTACCCAGCCACCCATGTCAACATAACCATATGCCGCTCCGGGTCTAGCAGGATTCACATTCAGGCAGATCCCTGTTTGTCCAACTTTGCAGTTGCGACACCGGCCGCAAGCAATATTAAAAGGTACGGAGACCAGGTCACCTACGTCAAGAAATTCTACATCGGCTCCTTTTTCGATGATGAGGCCAGTAATCTCATGCCCCAAAATCAATCCTTCCGGTGCAGTGGTTCTACCACGGACCATATGCTGGTCACTGCCGCAAATATTCGTAGAAACAATCTTCAGGATGACGCCGTGCTCACATTTTCGATTTCCTAAGGCAAGTTTTGGATATTCTATTTCGCGAACTTCGACAACACCAGGGCTGACGTACGCTACTCCATGATTGTTACACATAATGATTAAACTTTAAGGGTTAGAATTAGTTGAACAGCTTTTAAGGTACAAAATTTTCGAACCCGAAATATGGGGATCGAGTTGATTTATTCATCGCGAATAAATGGTATTTATTTGATCGTCCTTTCTTTTTCTACAGAGCGAATTCGGCCCTTGCTATGAAGGGCAATCTGCATTTGCCGAAGAGGGATCCGATCTGGGAGCACTCGTAGTTGGTGCTCCCGAGATGAAGTATGGCCCTCGTTGGCTGACGTGGCATCCGTTTTACCAGTAGATTTTCTGGGGAGTAAAGAGATTCGTAGATTGAAAACTAAAAGGATTACAGCAATGAAGCGAATTTGTATTGTGGCATTCATGTTTCTCATTTCCAATCTTGTACACACCCAAGAGGAGTATCCTTCAGGCAATCTAAGCAATGAGCATCTGGAGGTACAAGTATTTCTCCCCGATGCCGAAGAGGGTTTTTACCGAGCTACTCGCTTCGATTGGTCAGGTGTCATCGGAAGTTTGCAATACAAAGGACACGAGTACTTCGATCCTTGGCTGGATTACCATGATCCTCTGGTCCATGAAGCAATTACCGGGCCGGTCGAAGCTTTTTACCCCATGGGTTTTGAAGAGGCTAAGCCAGGCGATGACTTTCTAGTGATTGGTGTCGGTGCATTGGAAAGAGCGGATGAAGAGCCCTACCATTTCTCCAAAACATATAAGATCTTGAATGGCGGGAAGTGGAAAGTGAAGAAGAAAAAAGATAACATTACCTTTCAGCACAAGATTCAGACAGCTGATGGATATGGCTATTCCTACAGCAAGAGTGTGCGACTTGACAAAGAGACTCCCACATTGCAGTTAATTCATAAACTCAAGAACACGGGGACACAAACCATCCAAACGACTTGTTATAATCATAATTTCTTCGTGATTGATCGAGAGCCGACCGGCCCAAATATAATCACTCGATTTTCTCATGCAATCACCGCGGAGGGCAAGGGATTTGGAGGCGAAATAATTGCACAGGATTCCAGCCTCATATTTACACGACAATTAGAATCTGGGGAAAACGTATTCTGCAAAGGACTAGAGGCAGTGGACGCCCCAATTTTGGATTATGATATCCGCATCGAGAATAGGAGTTCTCGGGCAGGTGTGCGCATAACTGGAGATCGACCCTTACTGAAATTACCCTTCTGGGCGTGCTCTACTACTTCCTGCCCAGAACCCTATCTGAGCATTTCCATTGAACCTGGGGAAAGCTATTCTTGGCAGATCAACTATACCTTCTATGAAATCCCATGATCTGAGGAAGAAAACAAACGCGTGCCGCACTGGGATGGCGACCGTGAATACGTAGTGAGGGAATACAAGGGCGAAGCAACAAATTCACACGGTGTCTACTAAAAAAGGCCCGTCAAAAAAATTTGACGGGCCAATGATTTTAGAATTTAGATGCGCGTGTTATGCCAAAGAGACATTCACCGCATTCAATCCTTTTTGTC
>CAJQNM010000784.1 GCA_905479665.1 uncultured Saprospiraceae bacterium | reverse complement strand
AGAGCGCGAGTAAATTTAAGTGGACAACACGTAGCTCTGTTCCAGCAGTCTGATCCAAAACAATCTCACGAGATAGTTGGCTCGTGGTACGATAGGAGGCAGACAGCGGCAGCCCCAGCTGTTTTCTCAGTTTGGAGGCAGTGGCCAAGAGTGCCAGGTCGTCGGTCCGTTCACTCATCGAGAGAAGCTGTTTAGTCGCTCCCAAGGTGCTTCTGTCCAAGTCATGATTTGTGAGGAAATCGTGCAATCCAGATAGGACGGCAGCAAGGGTTGGAGCATCCTTGGGTAGTTTTTTTGAATCCAGGAGCTGTTGTAAGTCTTCCTGGGAAGCAGCCACAAATTGAGTGCGAGTCATGATCGAAATAAGACCATCGCGGCCTTCTCTGTCATCGGTCGTACTCCAAAGAGTAGCGAGTAATTGCGACTGAATATCGAGCGGCAAAGTTTGGAAAGCGAGACGTGTGTAGGGGTTACTAATATCATTTAGCAAAAGAGTGGTAAGTGACTGAATGTCAGATGATTTTCTTTCGATATTCTCTTGAAAAAGATGGCCAAGAGAGAGTACTGCTTGCATCCGAACTCTTGGATGGGGATGCTCCAGGAGTGCGACTTCACGGTCTAACAATTGGGTGCTTGGAGCAAGGTCGTCTGCAAGTTGCAATGCCGACTCGACAAGGTTAGGGTCTGCGCTTTGGGTAGCTGCGATGACGAGGGCCTCCTCTAGTTTCTGCAACCCTTGCAAGCACCATAGCGCATGCATGCTTTGCAGCGTGTTCGATTGGTCTATGGCCATTTCTGCCAATCGCTCTAGATTTCTCTCCTGGTGCTCGCCAGTCACAATCAATCGTTGTGCAGTAGTACGAACCCACTGATTGGGATGACCGAGAAAATTTATTGGCTCATCTGTCAAGGCTGCAAAATTCTGGAAGGGCTCTCCACTAGGGGTTTTAGGTGAGATGCGATAGATTCTTCCCTGTTCCATCCCAGCGGTAAGGTTCATCTCTTGTTCCAATTTGTCTGGAATCCACTCGGGATGTTCGATGATCTCTCGGTGCATATCGATGACGTACATGGCACCATCCGGACCACTGTTTATGGTGACTGGACGAAAGTGGCGATCGGTCGATGCCAGAAACTCGACATCTTCTCTCACTCGTTTGCCACGGTAGGACCCGTTATGATCTTCGATCCGGTTACGATGAATGAGGTTGGTCACCACATCCGCAACAAAGATATTTCCATCAAAGTCTGGTGGGAATACTCCTCCTCCATAGTGAAAAATGCCGCATGCACCTGAGAAATAGCCGGCCTGTTCAGGGTGATTTACTCTACTCACCTGGGCACCGATTGGAAAAATACGTCCCAGGCCATTGTCCTCATACTGTCCGATATCCTCAAGACTATGAGGTGGGTCTGTCCGATAAGGAGGCAAATAGTGTGCAGGAAAGACGATGTGCTTTAGATAGTCTGTATTGTGTGTCACAAAAATATGACCGGCATTGTCCAAAGCAATTTCATGGCCTCCGGAAGTACGTCCTAGTAATTCCATCGTATGATTTAAAAGGTCAATCTTTAGGTCATGACCGCTCATATCTAGACTGTCCTCGTGTGAATCAGCCCAGTGGATCTTACCACCATTGTACCCATTGGCCAACAATATGCAGTTGTCCAGCGTATAGATCAAGCCGTTTACGTTGTGCTGTTGATTGCCTACTTCAAAACCAGAAATGAGAACCTGCCGTTCATCAGCCACGTGGTCTCCATCACTGTCACGGATGAATATCAAGTCAGGCACAGCCGCAACCAAAAAGCCATCTTTCCAAGCCATAAAGGAGCTGGCCAACGAGAGGTTTTCGGCAAAGGTGCTGCCCGATTCGTAGTGTCCATCCTGATCTTCATCGACCAATCTTACGATACTGCCTTCCTGATCTCCGTGGGGATATCCCGGGAATTGTAAAACATAGGCCTGTCCATATTGATCAAATTCCATTTGAACGGGGTCACGCACAATGGGCTCGTTTGCGACTAGATCGAGTTCGAAATCGGGGTGGATTGTAAATCCATCAGGAGCTGGAGAATTGCTCATACAACTGCAAAGCCAGAGGCACATTGCAGCCGCGACAAATCTACTGGGTAGCATTTGATTATCCAGTATAGGAGCTTTCATCAAGAGAAGATTGCTTGTACATTACTTTCTGCTTGCCGTGTGTCTTGTCAATGGAGCGCCGACCAATCGCGAGGTTGGCTCTATCAGCTATGTCAATGTCTGAAAGGACAAGGTAACTTTGACCATTGACACAGATAGACACGGTAGCCATTTGTACATATTATGAATGAAATGTTGAGCGCACTCCGTAAAGGTTGCCAAATTAAAAATGGCTCTTTTGGCGATCTTTTCATTTTTCTCAATCGGCTGATACTCAGGCATCACCCAATATCGTAAAAGTGAAAATCTCCTCCAAAATAGACTCATTTTGTGAAGATGGCACTTTCCGGAGTGCGCTCAATGTTCAATTATGAAAGTACAGTTTTTCATGAAACGGGGTGACTTGTTTGCAAAGGTTGATTTAATAAATGGCAAGCCACGATAGAATTGAATAATTTAGCGTGGGCAAAATGGACATTTGTACTGCTGAGATGAACACGTTCTTCCGACTATACTTTAGATCTATATGAATACTGTGGGGGCCCTACTGCTAGGATTTCTTTTCGGCATGGCTGCATGTGGTGTGATGTACTGGTTGTGGCTACGCAGGAAAAGAAAGGCACCTCCGACGGCTGGAACCAAGCAGCAACTGAATCGCCGTTTAGAGCAGATGTACACGAATATCACGCATGAATTTCGCACGCCTCTTACCGTGATTAAGGGCCTGACAGAGCAGATAGAAGGAAATGCGGATAAGAAGACCATCATACAACGCAATAGTGACATTCTGCTTCGACTCATCAATCAAATGCTGGATCTGGCTAAAACAGAGAGGGGTCAGCTGACTTTGACGCTTCGATATGGAGATGTAGTTGGTTTCATAAACTACATCATTGAGTCCTACACGAGTTGGGCATCGAGTCATGATATACGACTGCATTTCCTCTCAGAAGTAGAATCGTGCAGGATGGACTTTGACCCGGAGATGCTCCAGGACCTGTTTGGCAACTTGATCTCAAATGCACTAAAGTACTCAGAGCCAGGTGGTGATGTATACGTAACTATTTCGATCGTTGAAGGTGGGGATAAAATAGTCTTGGCTGTGCGTGACACGGGAATCGGAATTGATCCTGGCAAGCTCCCTTCCGTTTTTGATCGTTTTTATCAGGTGGAAGATGGCAATGCACGAACCCATACGGGCACTGGAATCGGCTTGGCACTCTGCAAGGAGTATGTTGATCTGATGCAAGGCCAGCTAAGCGCTCAGAGTCAGCTTGGTGTAGGTAGCACATTTACAGTTATACTGCCTATCTCACGTCGCCTAGCTGGTGAGGTAGAGTACATGCCGACTTTTATCGAGCCGGCTCTAGCTCATACGCCCGAGGTCGCTCCGTTGACTCAGGAAGACGAGTCTATCGATCAAGTGCTCATCGTAGAAGACAATCCAGATGTACGGTTTTACCTTACCGGTTGCTTGAAAGATGAGTTTTCGATCCAGATTGCTGAGAATGGACAGCAGGGGATTGATCTTGCATTGGAGCATGTACCCGATCTTATTATTACGGATGTGATGATGCCGATCAAAAGTGGCTTGCAACTTTGCGACGTTCTTAAGAATCATCTCGCGACCAGTCACGTCCCTATTATCATGCTGACTGCCAAAGTCGATGAGACTTCAAAACTTCATGGGCTCAAGAGTGGGGCTGATGCGTATTTAGCCAAGCCTTTCAACCAAAAAGAGTTGATGGTAAGGGTGCGCAGCCTAATCACCCAGCGGAAACGTATGCAGAAGTATTTCGGTGGCACTGCCCTGCAGTCCGATGCATCGCCAAAAGAGGATGCCTTCCTTAGGCAGGTGCGTGAAGTAGTCACATCAGCGCTAGACGATGAGCATCTTGATGTGCAGTGGTTGGCTCGAAAGCTCGCCTTGAGTCGATCACAACTATATAGGAAGGTGAAGGCCCTGACGGGGCGTTCTATTGCCAACTATATCCGTCTTGTGCGATTGCAAGAAGCCCGAAAGATCCTTGAAAGCTCAACCAAGTCAGTAAGTGAGGTGGCCTATGATGTAGGATTTAATGACCTGCCCTACTTTTCTAAGTCTTTTTCGGAGGAGTTTGGCATCACTCCAAGTGAGACGCGTAAATAGCTAATAATGAATAAGTTAGGTTTCTTTTTTGCAGGGTCATTTGCAGCATAAGGACAAGAATTTCATTCCCTTGAGCGATAAGTGCAAGGATTTGCACGATACCTACAATTCATCCGGTACTCCTTGAGCGATATTTGTTTCATCATCAACCAAATGATTTTGTAACGTCATTTATGAACATCGTTCGAACCAATCCTTGACACACTCGAGACGATCGCCCAGAAAACCCGGACAGGTGGTGGCAAAAGAGCCATCCACCTGTTTTTCTTTTCTACTTGCTGGTGGTGAGCAACTCACGTTGTAATTGTTTGACGGTCTTGGTCGATCCGTCGGGACTCCATCCTGGAGGGCCAAAAGTGTACATAAATTTGTCTCGAAATGTACCTGCCCGTTTCACATCTTGCCAGATATCTCGATATTCATGAGTCAGCACTTCCCACGGATGATTTGATCGGGGAGGATGAAGTACGCCGAAGCGATTTTCAACGCCGTCGTCCACTTCGCAAAACGTACCAAACATACGATCGAAGATATTCAGATAGCCTCCGTGATTTTTGTCTAGGTACTCCAGGCGAGAAGAATGGTGTACACTATGGTGGCTATGCATGTTCATGAATGTAGCCAACCACTTTATGCGAGGCAGAAACTTAGTGTGCAGTTGAAACTGCCAGAGCGACTCAATGGCCAGGCAAACCATCACCATGACGGGATGAAAACCAATAGCGGGCAGCCACATGTAGAACAGAGGCTTGTACATCAGGGTAAACCAGCCATTGCGCACTCCTGTGCCGAGGTTAAAGCGTTCGCTACTGTGATGGACAATGTGTGCGGCCCAGAAGAAACGAATCTCGTGATTTGCCCGATGAAACCAATAGTAGCCAAAGTCATCGCCTATCTGACACAGCAAGAAGATCCACCAAGCAAAACCAAATGCTTGCCAACCAAAGATACTGGTGTGAACACCATCAATCACCGGATTGAAGAGCTCATACACGAGGAAGAAGAAGCCGAGCTGTACAATCTTGGATGCGATTGCTATGACTGAGGCTCCGATGCCCATGGTGGCACTGGCCGTAAAATCACCTCTATCGTATAGTTCGGGCTCATATTTAAGGCTAAAGACGATCTCAAGTCCGATCAACAAAACAAATATTGGTCCTGCAATCTTGAGTATATCCGGATCTACAAATTCCATTCACTTACACGTTTTCAAAGTATCTGACACAGAAAGACGCAAATATAACACTTCCTCACAGGCTCTTTTCAGTGCTTTGATTTCCTATTTTTGTGAGATGGCCTCATAGTTCAAGGGATAGAATAGGAGTTTCCTAAACTCTAGATCCAGGTTCGAGTCCTGGTGAGGCTACGACCAGTGCTGA
>CAJQNM010000783.1 GCA_905479665.1 uncultured Saprospiraceae bacterium | reverse complement strand
AATACACGACCTAGTTGAGCATCCATGTAGGAGATATTGGCATAATATTCACCGGGGCCTCGAGGAATTAATTTTTCTTTGGGTATGGTTGATTGGCCCGAGGGGATTGGTACTATCTCACCATTGGTAAAGTCGGAGTAGAGTGCATTGTATTCGGAAGGGTTTTCAAATGTTGTATGGGGTTCCGCCATGCTTAAGAATAGAAAGAACGGCTTATCTGTATCTACCTCGTTGAGCCATTTTATTGATTCATCCGCATAGAGATCTGCCGTATATCCTTTCTGCACCCCCAAGGAATCCCCATTGCGATAAATATTTATTGGGTTATGGTTAGTCGGTATTTGAAATGCATTGTGACCATAGAAATATTCAAAACCATGATCTCGGGGTTGGGGTTCTGACGCATTACCCAAATCAGAATTGAGATGCCATTTCCCTATTAAAGCGGTTTGATAACCTTCCTGTTGCAATATTTCTCCTATTGTGATCTCTATAGTATCAAGAAAGATGCCTGTCCTTTTCGGGATCCAACTTTTAATGCCTGTGCGATAAGGATGTCTGCCGGTCAGCAAGGCAGCTCGAGACGGTGAGCACAAAGCAGAAGGCGCATAATAATTATTTAATTTAATGCCTTGTGTTGCAAGCTTATCCAGATTTGGAGTTTTAATGATTGGATGACCATAACAACCCAGGTCGCCATATCCTAGATCGTCTACGTAGATCAATAGAATATTTGGCTGAGATGCACATGATGTCAGAAATAAAGTAATGAGGAGAGCAAGACAGGAGTACCTTTTGCCATTCACGATAAAATGGCTTTTAATAGAATGATAAATACGCAGGCAGGAATAAGATAGCGAATCACGGGAGACCAGTATCGGTTGATTGTGCTTCTTCGTCCAAGAGATATATGTGCGACCAATTTTTCGTATCCCACTACATAGGCGCCAAAAAGGACAATCAAGAGCCCACTAATGGGTAACATAAGTGAGTTGGTCAGAAAGTCAAATATCTCATAAATAGTCTTGCCTGCAATCTGGAGTGGCGAGTCTGAAAAAGAAAGCACCATTGGTATCGACCCGAGCATGATGAGCAGGGCGACGAACAAAAGTGAGCGCCCTGATGAAAGTCCAAACCGATCGGATAGAGACTCTTTGAGCGCCTGCATTACTGAGATCAGAGAGGTAAATCCTGCAATAAAAAGCAAGAGAAAAAATAGGCTGGCAAACAACTGTCCAGCGGGAATTTGACCAAAGAATGTACCCATGGTGACAAAGATCAGATTGGGCCCGGAATCTGGTGATAAACCATATGTGAACAGCGCTGGGAAAATCATAAATCCTGCCAGTACGGCAATGAATGTGTCTGCCAGCACGATCCAAATGGTGCACTTGACCAGATTTTCGGAAGTTGCTGCATAGCTTCCAAATACAAAAGCACCAGCCATGCCGACTCCCACGGAAAAAAAGAGTTGGCCCAAGGCACTAAGAAAAACAGCCATTGATATTTTTGAAAAATCGGGAGTGAGGTAGAAGCGCAGACCTTCCGCAGTGCCCTCCAGCGTACAGGACCAAATGGCAAGAAATAAAATTAATAGAAAGAGGAGAGTCATCAAGACTCGAGCTACGGGCTCAAGACCTTTGGAGAGGTCTCTGCGCACGACTAAAACTGCGAGGATAATAATGCCTAAGATAGTGGCCAGCATCGTAAAACTGTCGCCAGACAGTTGATCAAAGTGACTGGAAAACTCAGTAGGCGAAAGATTTACGAAACTACCCGAAAGGCTCTGGAGAAGATAGGTGACGATCCAGGCCAGAATCATGACATAGTACATCTTAATGAAGAGGCCGGAGGCAAAACCCAGCCAACCAATGGCATTCCATTTCGATCTGCCAACTAATTTACCAAAACCAGTTAGGGGACTTGCCTGTGACATCCGGCCCAGACCCATCTCAATCAATAATATGGGAATGCCGATGAGGATCGCCAAGAGCAAATAAACGAATAGAAAGGCACCACCTCCAGACTCAGCGGTGATATAGGGAAAGCGCCAAATATTGCCCAGTCCAACTGAAAAGGCAGAGGCGGAGACGATAAAGGCTATTCGATTTGACCATTGGCTCTTAGGCATTTATCAAATTAACAAAGTAAATGCCAATCAACAATCCCTGACAATTTACTCCACCGTACTACCCACAACAGAAACACTCAAGATATCCCGATCGAAAAGATAGAGACCTCCTTTATCATCCCCGATCAATTCTAATTTATCGTTGATTGTTCTGGCCAGCGCTTCCTCTTCGATTTGCTCGGCGACATACCATTGCAAGAAATTATGAGTCGCATAGTCCTTTTCTGTCAGCGCAATGTCGACCAAATTATTAATGCTCTCGGATACCATGATTTCGTGCGTCAACAAAGCTTGGAGTGCATGTTTAATGGAGGGAAATGTAAGTGATGGCTGCTTTAGTTCTGGAATAACGGCAAAACCACCTCGGTCATTGATGAAATGAATCAGTTTCAACATATGCATGCGCTCTTCGTCGCTATGGCGATAGAAGAATGCGGTGATGTTGTCGATGCCGGGCTGGATCTCAGCCCAGGAGGCCATAGCGAGATAAACCTGCGATGACTCAGCTTCGATCCGTACTTGCTCGTTGAGGGCGTCTTGTATTGTCTTTGAAAGCATTGTGATTTTTCTGTTTTTTAGAATTAGGGCATCTCTAAAAACCCTACTTTGGATGCTAACTTGTTCTTTTTCCCAGCTACTTCGTTACCTGGTAGGCTCATCCGCCAAAGGCGGACGCCGCTTTTGGCATCTTGTATCTGCAAAAAATTACTACGTTATCATTCCAATCAGAGTTGTTAGTGGTGCCCTTAAAAGTAAGAAAACGTGTGTATACCTAAAAAGTTTAGATATTATACCTAATCTTAGGTATGACAGAGTTCTTTGCTTTCCTTTCTGTGATTGCATCAAATAGTGCTGTCACGACGGGCCAGCCATATTTTTCTGCGATTCGAGAGCGTAATTCTGGCTTCGCTTTTTTTGTCAGTAAATGTGTAAGCTGTGTGCTGAACTCAGCATCGGAATCGTAGAAGAGTTCCTTCTGCCAATATAACGGTATGTGTTCTGGGTAAGAAAGTCGCTTCGGAAGGAGGGGAGTGGTGTTGCAGAATATGGCTTCCACCACACTGATGCCGAAAAACTCCTGCCTTGCTGTTACAGGCAGGACATCTGCTCGCCACAGCCATTGAATGTAGCTCGCGCGATCCGGAGCAAAGCCCCAGTGTACAATCTGATCACGGAGCTTTTGCTTGGCCTGGGCAAAAATCGGGGGTTGCTTACCTGATTTCGCACCCAGGACGATTAATTTGAAATCGACGCCACTATCCTTAAGAGCGAATAGCGTCTCAAAAAAGAGTTGAGGATCTTTGTCGTATTCCCAGCGATGGTTCCAAAGAATATGCGGTATTTCATTTGCTTCTTCTTCAGAAGCGTATTTGTCTAGTTCTTTGCAATCGACGCCGACCGGTAAAATACTGCTGCGTGATTTGATCTGATTAATCGTGTCTAGGTTGTGATGATCTGGATACTTTTTAAGAAACTCTGGGAGTGAGTCATGAAATGAATCCTGATGGTATTTAGAATTGAACAGCACATGGTCTGCACTCAATGCATTTTGGTAATTGATAAAAGCATAGTGCAAATCACGTTTTAGTTCGGGATCTTGATCGGTTGGTGACCATGGGTAGGTGAGTTGGTTTTCATGAAAATAAACGATAACAGGGATGTCTGCTGTTGATCGCCGAGTCAGGGCAAGGAAGACACTCACGTCGATCATGTCGGTAGCCAAGATCAGATCAGGACGGAACGCAAGATCTTTGTATTGGTTTGCAAGCGAGATAGCACCTCCATGCATGCGCCATTTCCAAAACCGACCAGGCAAAGAGAGAATGGTGATTTCGTGTTGAGAATATTTCTTCAGACCGTCCGCCCATTGTCGATGGGAGCCAGAATAAAATCCCTCAAGTAAAATGATCCGCATTTTAGGTCGCCGCTTCTGTTTTACGATCAGAATAAATCTGCATGGGTACCTATCCTTATAAGGTAGAGATTATTTTGGTCTATCCGGTATATGAGTAACCAATCGGGTTCTATCTGGCATTCTCGAAAATCTGCCCATATGCCACGTAGTGAATGATCTCTGAATTTTACTGGAAGCAATTGGCCCGTCTGCAATAGCTCAATAATATTATCAAGTTTATTGATGTCCTTACCTCGTCTACTTGCTCGTTTCAAATCTTTCAGAAATCGATTGCTGGGAACAATAGCAAGAGATTTAGCCATCCAGGTCTTTTTTCAATTCACTAAAAGTCTGGTATGATTTGAGATCCTCAGGATGTTCTAATTCCATCATTGCTGCAACCGTCACGGCATTAGGCTGCTTCGCCTTTAGGTCAAAGGGAATGCCTCCATGCAGGACAACTTGTCGCAAGAATAGGTTAATTGCCTGGCTTGGTTTCAAACCCAATTCTGCAAAGATGGCATGTGCATCTGATTTAATACGCTTATCAACTCGATATGATGTCGGTTCCGTCATAACTACACTTTGACTACAATACTGAGACAAATGTATCGTTTTGTTTGGTTCCAAGTCAACAGTGATTCAGGCTATATTTACTTCTGAATCCATCTGATGCGCCACTTATTTCTTCAAGTGCTGATCCGCAAAATCCATATAGCGCTCCCAATCGTAAACCGTCACATCGTGTTTTCCCGTGCGCAAATGATATCCGAGCGGTCCAGAAATGATGGGTGTATCTGCTGCAGGACTTTCTTTGGGCAGCATAAATTCAGAATTAAACAGCCGATATACTTCACTGCTGTGATACAAACTCAGATACTCTCCTCGAGGATCGGCCCATTGATCTTCCGTTGCACTGGCGACGTATAGCGGTCGAGGAGCGACCAGTGCCAGGAGCATATGTTGATCGATTGGTAATTGATCTTCGTGATCATTGTACTGTAAGAAGTTGTCACAAAACCAATGGGGAAAATTCGTATTGATACGACTTATGGTCTCTCCAAAACGCCGCCGCGATAGGGCAGCACCACCGCAACCAGAGTTGTTTGAAATCACCATCGCAAAACGCTCGTCGGTGGCACCGGCCCACAGCGCAGTTTTACCTAGCCGCGAGTGCCCGAATATCGCCACTTTCTCGTGATCTACGTCGGGGTCCGTTTCAAAGTAGTCCAGTATTCGAGATAGACTCCATGACCATGTCGCCAAAGAACCCCACTCATCTGCCTCTGGCGAGTCCTGTCCATCTTGGTAAAATAGGGGCTGAAGTCCATTTTGAAAACCATCGTCAAAATCGGGATCGATGTCACCGTAATAGACCACCGCCAGCCCATATCCCCGTGCCAGAATTTCATCGACTGCCCAGCGGTTGCTCCGCACACCTCGGGATGCTTCGCTGGCTCGATTTCCTGTGATCTGCATGTCGGCATTGTCACGCACCCAGCTTTCCGTGATAGATATCGTCGTATCGGGATGAATGGTATGATTGCCGTAAAAATTCATGCCCAAGAAAATAGGCACAGGCGATATCGATTCAGACGGAAGGAAAACCAGAACGGTTGCTGATGTATTTTTAGACCCTGCACTAAAATTGATGCTAATTTCTTTTTGTACTGCTTTACCCTCTAAACCTGCTCTGTTTTCAAAAAGCACTTCGAAGTCGGTTGTTATACTCTGATCTGGAAATTTTCCATACATCTGGTCAGCAAATTGTTTGAGGATTTCTTCGCGCCTTTGCGGCCATTTTTCAGAAGTCATTTTATCGCCGCTCGGCGGAGGAAGAATAGCTGGCAGTTTGTAAGTGGGCACCAAGGCCTCATCGTAGTTGAACTCGTCTTGTGCCGATAGCGAAAAAGTGCTTAGGTCAGCGCAGAGAAATAGGGCAGAAAGAATAAGTGTCTGGACTGTTTTACTCATCGCGTAAGGTGCTTTTAATCGACTGATACAATAAGGTGCCTTTTTCGTCAAAGAATCGAAAACGAGCTTCAGGGACATTTTTTCTGATTTTACCGAAATATGTAAGAATCCACCAGTGGCCTGCTCCGGCGTGCCCTGGATATAAAATTGTTGAATGTCAGCATCCGGATCGGTTGACTTCGGGTCTCCCGCCAATCTCCCAGCGCGAGAATTATTGTCTACCAAAGCACCCGTAGAAAACTCTTCAAATCCATTGGGATGTTGGGCGTGATATTGCCAGTGCCGATCTCCGCACACAAAAAATAAATTCTTGTTGAGAAAATCATTTTCGCTGAGCCAACTAAAAAATTCATTGCCTTCATGACGAAATCCTTTGGGATTTACATGATTATCACTCTTGTACGCATCATCAGGTCCCACCATCGGAGTGGGCGAAATAATTAATTTAAACGTTGCATCACTGCTCATCAGCGTCTCCTGCAACCATGCTTTCTGTTCGGATCCCCAGATCGTTTTTTCAGGTCCGTCGGGCAAGGCGTTCTTACTGCGGAAATCACGACCCTCCAGAAACCATAGCTGCAGATCGCGACTGGGCCTCAAGGTGCGATAGGGTATCTGAGTAGGAAAAGGCAATTGCTCTTTAAAAGTAGCTATTCCCAGTTCGTGCGAAATGGGCATATCGGAGTACGGGTCGGAATCGTTGAAGCGATAATCGTGATCGTCTTTCATCCAGTAGGTTCCAACCTGCATAAAAAGATTGATGAAGCGAGGTTGAGAAAATTGCTCATGAAATTTTTTGCGCATTCCAGTTAGATCGACCACCACATCTCCATCGTGCCCTCCCGGGTGTGGTTCATTTCCAGCTGCCATTGCCTTCTTAAATTGGTTTGGACTGGGGTGGTCGTAGTAGACATTATCTCCGGTACCAATAAAGTATTGTGGTTCCAATTGCAAAATGGTCTCCAAGGCTGGATAGCCTAGTGATTTGTCCGTGCCTGCGTAGGCATCGGCAAATTTGTATTTGCCATAGTGGAAATGATAGTAGTTCATACCGGTCACCACAACCATGCTGACTGCCTCACGAGCATATGCCCCACCCAGAGTTTTGAATGTACCGGCAGGACCGACTCCGAAAGATTTGAGCTGAACCTTGGAAACCTCATCCTTTGTGCCCCTGGCAAAGCGGCTGCGAAAAAAGTAATTGGTACCAGGAAGCAATGCACCGATTTGTGTTTTAAGAATATGGTCATTCTCCGCAGATGCCAGGAGGAGCTCGGTCGTTTTTACGTCAGTAAAATCACTGGATTGTGAAATCTCAAAATAACCCATTCCTTCTATCCCTGGCAGATCTCCCTGCACCAGAGTATCACTAGAAGTCAGGCGGGTCTGCAGAATCGCAGAAGCTTCAGTGATCTCGCCACTCAGCGTACCCTGGCCAAAATACACACCTGTCACGTCCGCTTGATTTACACAAGCAGTCAATGTGCATAAAATGATCGGTAATAAAATCAGCCCAGTTGTCTTTCGCATATCGTACTATTTAATCATCGGGCCGATCACCTCTGCCCAGAGATCATACCCCTTCTTATTCATGTGCAGATTGTCTCCCAAAAAAATGTCCTTAAAGACCTCCCCATTTTCATCAAGCATCGTGGCCCACACATTAGCATATTTGATCCGCTTGTTTCCATCGGCATAGTGCTCCAAAAGTTTATTCATTTCCTCATAGCGCGATTTCAATTCCCAACGCGCCACACTTGGCTTGGGAGAAATAAAGACAATTTCAACCCCCAAACCCATGATTCACGATGTTCTTGTCGGGATAACGCTCCTGAAGATCCTTCCACATACGGACACTTGAACTACCGGTAAAAAGGATAAGATCTTGCTGGTCGACACTCGCTGCGGCCTCGGTCAGTTTTTGCACATCGTCAGCAAATCGTGTAGGGTCGGGTGTCTGTGCAAGACAAGATAATGTGGCTCCGAAAAGACTTAAGATGATGATGACATACTTCATACATTAAATTGAGCGCATTCCGAAAAGGGTACCAAATCAAAAATGGCTCTTTTGGCGATCTTTTCATTTTTCTCAATCGGCTGATACTCAGGCATCACCCAATCTCGTAAAAGTGAAAATCTCACGCAAAATAGACTCATTTTATGAAGATGGCACTTTTCGGAGTGCGCTCAAAGTTAGGGCTTTATAATCTTCCAGAATAACCCATTCTGTACAACTAAAATAACTCCTTATCTTACTTTCATGATCAATAGATGTATCGTCATCATCCTGGTCTTTCTTTCCGCTCAGGGATATGCACAGGATGGTATGCTCTGCATGGGGGCACATTGGACAGAAGATGAAGGCAATCTCAAACTGAAAGAATTTGCCACGACCTGGCACGACCTCGACTCATGGGAGGTACGTCGTGACCGCATCCGTCGAGGGCTCATTGAGGGAATGCAACTGGAAAATATGCCCGAGATAGAAGGCCATTTCAATCCGATCATTCGTGATCGCAAGGAGCTGGATGGATACAGTGTCGAAAATATTGCCATTGAGAGTTTTCCTGGGTTTTTCGTCACGGGCAATTTATACCGACCGCTCGGAGGGGCAGAAAAACATCCGGTTGTTTTGTGCCCTCATGGTCATCTTGCCGATAAACGATTGAAAGAAGATGTGCAAACGCGTAGTGCGGTGCTCGCACGAATGGGTGCGATCGTGTTTTCCTACGACATGGTGGGCTATGCCGAATCGACCCAAGTGACTCACAAGATGCCGATCGCGCTTCTGCTGCAAACGTTCAATAGCCGTCGGGTGCTTGACTATTTGATTTCACGTGACGATGTCGATGGTAGTCGGGTCGGCATGACGGGTGGATCTGGAGGCGCTACCCAGACCTTCATGCTTACTGCGCTTGATGATCGGATTACGGCATCAGCTCCCGCCGTCCAGGTCTCTGCCCATTTCTTCGGGGGTTGTGTCTGCGAGAGCGGCATGCCTGTCCACAAGAGTTCCGATCACCAAACGAGCAACGTGGAGATTGCTGCGCTCTGTGCCCCTCGCCCTTTGCTGCTGATCAGCAACGGATACGATTGGACACGCAATACTCCTCGAGTCGAATATCCGTACATCCGCAGCGTCTATGCGCTTTATGATGCCGAGCATCGGGTAGAGCATGTGCACCTCGCTACGGAAAAACATGATTACGGTCCCAGTAAGCGGGCAGCCATGTATGGTTTTATGTCACATCATCTCAAATTGAATTATCGTGATCTGTTTCAGGGCCCAAGTCTAGATGAGAGTTTCGTAAAAATCCTGAGCGAAGACGAATTGAAGGTTTTTGGTGAAAACAACCCGCGACCGATACATGCATTGCAGGGTGATCAAGTGGTGCAAGAATATTTGGGTATGGAATAAGCAATATGCAATGCAAGTAAAGAATTCTCATTTATTTCGATTTATCGTCTTCGTGTTTTTGGTAGAAATCGTACTGCCTCTGAGTGCACAAGAGGCTGACCAGCCGAATATTATTTTAATAGTTACAGACGATCAGCGGGCATCCGCACTGGGCCATGCTGGAAACGACGTGATTAAGACTCCGCATATGGATCAGCTCGCTCGCGAAGGACTTTATTTTTCCAATGCATTTGTGACAACACCCATTTGTGCTGCGAGTAGGGCCAGTATACTCACCGGCCTGTACGAACGTACCCATGATTTTACGTTTGGTACAAAACCACTGGCCCAGTCGTACACCGATATATCTTATCCTCGCTTGTTGGGTCAAGCTGGATATCATACTGGTTTTTTTGGTAAGCTGGGTGTGAGATTTGAAAACCACGCCGACACCGCCCTTTTTGATGAAATAAGGACTAGTCATACAAATGGCTACTTCCGCTTGGTAGATGAGGGACGGAAACATGCGCATCTCACTGATATTACGACTGATCACGCCCTCAAATTTATTGATGAAGCGCCAGCAGACAAGCCCTTTTGCGTATCGATCAGTTACAATGCACCACATGCTGATGATCAGAGTGCTCAACAATATTTTTGGCCAGTGCGATTTAATGGGCTTTACGACAAGGTGAAAATTCCTCAACCCGAGCTCGGGAGACCACAAGATCTGGCGCGCGAACCAACATTTTTGCAAGACAGTAATTACATGGGGCGCATCCGCTGGCATTGGCGTTACGATACACCCGAAAAATACCAGCGCATGGTCAAGGGGTACTACCGTATGATTACTGCTATAGACGATAACCTGGGAAAGATTCGAGATCATCTTGAAAAGACTGGTCGTGCAGACAACACCATTATAATCTTAATTGGAGACAACGGGTATTTTTTGGGTGAGCGGAGTTTTGCTGGAAAATGGTTGATGTATGAAAATTCACTTCGAGTACCATTGATTGTCTATGACCCCACCACGACTCCGCGCAAAATCGATGATATCGCCCTCAACATCGATATTGCACCGACTATACTTGATTATGCAGGAGTAAAAAAACCTCGCAACGTGCAGGGGGAGAGCCTGCGGACATTTACGGCTGGAGCCGTCAATAAATGGCGCAATGAGTTTATTTGTGAGCATTTATTTGACCATGATTTTATTCCTAGGAGTGAGGGGATACGTCAGCATGACTGGAAATATTTTCGCTATCTCGATAGGCCAGATTCGGAGCAACTGCATCACCTGAGCGATGACCCTCAGGAAATCAATAATCTAGCCGATGACCCCAAGTTCGCCGACGTTCTGGAAAAACTCCGAAAAAAACTGGATAGCCAAATTCGAAAGCTTGATGAGGCATCCTTTTAAGTGGTCATCGATCGTGTCGAGCGACATTCGTTTACCGAAATAACCTTCTTATGAAATGCCCTTAACCAAATCGTTTTGAATCACTGGAAATTTGACCGCAAAGAAAAGATTACAATAGTAGCTGGGTTCCTAGCACTCATGCTAGCCGCCTTCTCTTCCATCGGCTACCTGCAGTCTGATGAGCATTTTCAGTTGATCGAGTTTGGGGCGATGAAACTTGGGTTGGTCGATCCTTCAGCACTTGCCTGGGAATACCATGCTAAAATGCGCCCTGGCTTGCAACCTGGCATCATGGTGCTCACACATAGAGTTTTCCATGCTGTCGGTATCGAAAGTCCTTTTGTCGTTGTGATGGCATTGCGCATTTTGTCTGGCTTGGTCAGTTTTTGTGCTGCACTGCTCCTGTATGTCGCTTTTCGAGATAATTATTGCCAGAGTAAATATCGACCCTGGTTTCTATTGCTCTCTTTTTTGTTTTGGGGCGCTGTATTTGTGGGCGTCCGGTTTTCTTCTGAAGGCTGGTCGGGTTCTTTTTTTGTGCTGGGTTTTGCGCTCTATTTTTTGAGCCAAAAGTCTGCAAGAAATATGTACTGGCTCGTGGGCCTCTTGCTGGGTCTTGCCTATTTATTTCGATATCAAGTCGGCCTCTTAGTTTTTGGTTTTTTTATCTGGTTGCTTGTGATCCAACGCGAAAAATGGCGGAATCTCTTTCTGATAGGAGGAGGAGTTGCCTTCATGATGCTATTTGGGGTTCTGATGGACTATTGGTTTTATGAAGATTGGACATTTACTCTCTTGCATTATTTTGATCAAAATATTGTAGAAGATCGCGTTTCAGATTTTGGCATAGATCCATGGTATTATTATCTCATGGTGATTTTTCTGATGCTTATTCCACCCTTTAGTTTAGTGCCAATGGTACTATTTGGTAAATTTTTATTTAAGCGACCTACGCATTTCTTGATCTGGTGTTTGCTGCCTTTTCTTCTTGTGCATAACTTGATTGGGCACAAAGAACATCGGTTTCTTTTTCCCTTGGTGGGATTGCTCCCACTCCTCATAGCTGAAGGGATGCACCTATTCGTCGATCAGAAGTTTCTCCGTTCTCGGCTGGTTCGTTTTGCAGTACCAGCTTTTTTGGTGCTAAATGCTGTACCCCTCTTAACAGTCACTTTTGTGCCGTTGGACTTGACCACTCCCTTGTATAAGGAAGTGTACGATAACTATCAGGAGCCAGCCAGTCTTTACTATCGAAAATTTGATCCCTACGAACGTGCGCTTCCCATTCGGTATTATCGTCGGCGTAATGTGACCACCGTTTGTCGGCCGGATTTTAATACAATTTTGGTCGACCCGCAAAAAACACAACTGCTGGCCACCCGACGACCCCTGAAACCAGGCGAGGTGAAATTTGAATATACCCTAAAATATAAAGCCCTGCCAGACTGGGTGAAAATATTCAACATTGGCGGCTGGGTAGAACGCACCAAATTTTGGCACCTATATGAAATTAATTAATAATTGATGAAATAGTGAATAGTGAATAACTAATAGTTGAGCGTACTCCGAAAAGGTTGCCAAATCAAAAATGGCTCTTGCCACCTGCCCCCTGGCCCCTGAAAGCTGGCCCCTGACCCCTGACCC
>CAJQNM010000782.1 GCA_905479665.1 uncultured Saprospiraceae bacterium | reverse complement strand
CCACTTAGCTCTATCAGCATAGTGGTCATCGGAGTGCTGTTGGTCCGCTTTCATTACCGTCGACTATTTGCGTGATGTACCATGATTAAAATCATGGGCATTTGTGACTGATGTCATAAAGTCTAAAGGGATGTGCATATTACCTTGCCGCCGAAAGGAAAGATCAACAAATGAACATAATTCCCCTCATGATAGGCGTGAGTCTACTGATTGCTCTGGGTTTCCTGGGGGCATTTTTCTGGGCCAACAAAAGCGGTCAGTACGACGATGCCGACACCCCAGCAATGAGAATGCTTTTTGATGATGTGAAGGACTTGAGGAAATGATTGCTGCCGTATTTTATTTCTTTTTTCTCGCCCTTTTTTGCCTGGCTATCGCGCTTGGTACGCAAGATATTTATCCTGACCAATCCCTGTTGAAGAAGATATGGAAAACAAAGTAGAAACTCTTGATCATTTTTCGTACGACAACTCAATCGTTCGAAAATTTGCCTTGGCGTCGATAATTTTTGGCATTATTGGCATGACGGTAGGGCTTTTATTAGCCCTACAGCTGGTTTTCCCCGAATTAAATTTTGGACTACCCTACACGTCATTTGGAAGGATACGACCGCTGCATACCAATGCGGTCATTTTTGCATTTGTGGGGAATGGTATTTTCATGGGCGTCTATTATTCGCTGCAACGGCTACTCAAAGCGCCTATGTACAGCAAGCTCCTCAGCAATATACATTTCTGGGGTTGGCAGGCCATCATCCTTGCAGCAGCAATCTCATTGCCCCTTGGTTTTACCAGTAGCCACGAGTATGCAGAACTAGAATGGCCCATAGACATCGCCATCGCGCTAGTATGGATTGTTTTTGGGATCAATATGTTTGGGACGATATTGAAAAGGCGCGAGACCCATTTGTATGTGGCCATCTGGTTTTATATCGCCACCTGGGTCACCGTGACGCTACTGCACGTGTGCAATAATCTGGAGTTGCCAGTTACCTTGATGAAGAGTTACCCTGTGTTTGCAGGGGTGCAAGATGCTTTGGTGCAGTGGTGGTATGGTCACAATGCTGTTGCATTCTTCCTTACTACTCCATACCTAGGGCTCATGTATTATTTTCTGCCTAAAGCGGCAGAGCGCCCCGTCTTCTCCTATCGCCTGTCCATCATTCATTTTTGGGCCTTAATATTTATTTACATCTGGGCTGGACCACATCATCTTTTATATACCTCCTTGCCAGACTGGGTGCAGTCTTTGGGCATGGTATTTTCCCTTATGCTGATCGCTCCTTCTTGGGGAGGGATGCTCAATGGACTATTGACGCTAAGAGGGGCGTGGGACCGAGTTCGAGCAGACCCCATCTTAAAGTTTATGGTGGTGGCTGTGACGGCCTATGGGATGTCCACATTTGAGGGACCCATGCTTGCGATCAAGTCCTTCAATGCCATAACACACTATACAGATTGGATCGTGGCACATGTCCACGTCGGGGCCTTGGGATGGAACGGGATGCTGACCTTTGGCGTATTGTACTGGCTGGTGCCCCGGCTTTATGATACTAAATTGTATTCCGTCAAACTGGCCAATCTTCACTTTTGGCTCGGTACGCTAGCCATTGTATTTTATGCTGTGCCTCTGTACTGGGGAGGGTTGACTCAACAGTTGATGTGGAAACAATTTGCACCAGATGGGTTCCTCCTCTTTCCTAACTTTCTGGAGACCGTGACTCAGATCATTCCGATGTATGCGATCAGGATCATCGGTGGAACGATGTTTATTGCAGGTCTCTTGGTGATGGTCTATAACCTCCTTAAGACGATGAAACAGGGGAGCTTCATTCCGGAAGAACACGTTTCGGCACCACCGCGTCCGGTTTACCATAAACATAAGGGAGAGCACTGGCACCGCTGGATAGAGCGCCGCTCTATTAAGCTGACCATTTTTGCTGTGATCGCTGTTGCTATCGGAGGGATGGCAGAGGTCTTTCCGATGCTTTGGGTGGAGTCTAATGTACCTAAGATTGCTACTGTTACACCCTATACTCCTCTAGAGCTGGAGGGGCGGGACATCTACATCCGTGAGGGATGTGTGGGTTGCCATTCTCAGATGATTCGGCCTTTTAGGGCGGAGACCGAGCGTTATGGAGAGTTTTCGAAGTCTGGTGAGTTTATCTATGACCGACCATTTCTCTGGGGCTCTAAACGGACAGGTCCTGATCTGCATCGGGTGGGTGGAAAATATTCTGATGCCTGGCACTACAATCATATGCTTGAGCCAGAAAGTATGTCACCGGGATCGATCATGCCGACCTATCCTTGGCTGCTTGAAGACGATCTTGACCTGAGCTCCACTGCAAAGAAAATACGGGTGCTGCAGACATTAGGAACACCCTACCCTGAGGGTTTTGACCAGATTGCTGTAGATGTCGCCAAGAGGCAGGCAAAAGGCATCGCTGATAATCTACGGTCAACTGGAATCACTCAGGAAAATGTTGATAACAAAGAAATAATTGCCGTGATTGCTTATTTACAGCGATTGGGTACGGACATTAGTAAAAAAGCAAGCAGATAAATAATCGCCTTATGTACAAATATATATTGCAATCGATCGAAGACATTAATTGGCTGGCAATTATACCTCTACTCCTATTCTTCATTTTCTTTTCTGTGACCGTATTTAATACCCTTAGGGCAAAGAAGTCGCATATTGAGAAAATGGAAAATTTACCATTTCAATAAAAAAATAGATCACTAGCTAAAGAAATATTCATGACGCTTTCGAATATAATGCTTGCGGTAACTGTAGCAGTTGTCATTCTTATTGCCCTGGCAGTTGGATACCTACTGGTCACACTATTGGATGGAGTCATACGCCTGCGAGAAATAGAAATCTATGAAGAGAGTGGCATAGAACAATTCGTCGAAGCAAAACAAAATTCAGCTGATTCTTCGTTGTGGAGGAAAGTCAAATCTCTGCTCTCAGATGCAGTGCCCGTCGAGCGGGAAAAAGACATCATGCTCGACCACAACTACGATGGCATTCAAGAATTGGACAACAATCTCCCACCTTGGTGGTTGTATGGGTTTTATGGCTCTATAGTTATATCAGTGCTGTATATGGGATATTATCACGTGTTTGACTATGGTCAGTCTTCTGCTGAAGAATATGAGACTGAAATGGCTTTGGCAGAGGAGCAGATTCAGGAACACCTTTCACAGCAGGTAGCCGTGGTCGACGAAAACTCTGTGGTGCTGCTGTCAGACCAAGCCTCAATGGAGTCTGGAAAATTACTTTTTGGCGCAAACTGTGTTGCCTGTCATCTGGAGTCAGGCGGCAGTATGCCCGGTGGTGTTGGACCCAATCTCACCGATCAGTATTGGCTGCATGGAGGTAGCCTGAGTGACGTGTTTAAAACGATTAAATATGGAGTGCCAGAGAAAGGTATGATTTCTTGGCAGGGACAACTCAGGCCAAGGCAGATGCAAGAGGTATCAAGCTACATCCTGAGCTTGCAAGGCACGAATCCTCCCAATGCCAAGGAACCCCAAGGAGAGTTGTATAATCCAGACGCAGCGGTATCCGATTCGACTAGGGTCGAAGGATAGCGCACACGGATGACAAATAAAATCAGGGATGAAAGGGGGCAGTGAGGATTATAGAGACCACCTCACAACGGTGGACGACAAGGGAGGCCGAATCTGGCTATATCCCAAAAAACCTTCGGGGAAACTCTATCGATATCGCACCTTAGTGAGCTGGCTTCTGCTGGCTATATTGTTCGTCACGCCCTACTTGCGGATCAATGGTGATCCGATTTTTCTTTTCGATGTCATCGATCTGAAATTTATATTATTTACCATCGTCTTTACACCCCAGGATATGCACCTTTTGGCATTGGCGATGATCATCTTCATGCTCTTCATCGTCCTTTTCACGGTTGTCTTCGGAAGGTTGTTTTGCGGCTGGGTCTGTCCGCAAACAATATTTATGGAAATGGTATTTCGAAAAATCGAGTACTTGATAGAGGGCGATGCCAACAGCCAAAAAAGACTTAATCGCGCTCCTTGGGATGCAAGCAAGACCTCAAAAAAGGTGCTTAAACATGGAATATTTTTCCTGATCTCAGTCCTGATTGCAAATACCTTTCTGGCCTATGTGATCGGCAGTGATTCTGTACTACAGATCGTTCGAGAGCCGCTCGGTGATCATCTCGAGGGCTTTATCGCAATGATTGTATTTAGCCTGGTATTTTATGCGGTTTTTGCTTTTTTCCGAGAACAAGTGTGCATTGCTGTATGCCCCTATGGGCGGCTACAGAGCGTGCTGTTGGTCAAGGAATCTATCGTCGTGATCTACGATTGGATTCGTGGCGAGCCCCGTGGAAATCCAAGAAAGATGGTGGAAAGTAATCTGGGAGATTGCATTGATTGCGGACTCTGTGTGAAAGTCTGTCCCACTGGGATTGATATAAAGAATGGTACTCAACTGGAATGTGTGAATTGCACCGCTTGCATCGATGCCTGCGACGAGGTGATGATCAAGATAGATAAGCCTACGGGCCTCATCCGTTACGACTCAGAGTCCAATATCGAGGTAGGCAAGAAGAAATTGATTACCACTCGCGTTATGGGATATGCGGCTGTCCTCTTGATACTTATAACATTGCAGAGTTTCTTGCTGATCAACAGGAGTGATTTGGAAGCTTCGATTCTGCGTACGCCCGGTGTACTCTTTCAAGACAAAGGGGAGTACATTTCCAATCTATACAATTACCATTTGACCAATAAGACCAGCAGCGATCTCAACGACTTGAATTTTCAGGTTGATCTTGAAGGCGCATTTGTGGAATTGGTTGGGGAGGGAACGTTAGATTTGCCTCCTTCTGGCTCCGTAAAAGGCTCTCTTTTCATAAACATACCGAAGACACTCCTGGAAGGGCGTAAGACGAAATTGAAAATCGAAATCGTACAAAATGAGCAAGTGATAGATCGCAAAAAGACAAACTTCCTTGGCCCGGTAAAATGACTCTTATGAAAATGAATTGGGGTACAGGTATTGCAATATTCTACACACTTTTTGTGATGGCCATGATCGGAGCAGTAGTAAAAAGCTGCCACAGTGAGACACATCTGGTGCAAGAAAATTATTATGCACAAGATCTGGCGTACGAAGAATTTCGACAGGCCCGCAGCAATGCACAGGAGCTCCAAGATCCAATTAAAATCGAACTCATTGACCGGGAGAAATTGCAAATACAATTCCCTCAGGATATGAAGTCGGTAAAAGGGGAGGTGCAGCTTTTTAGACCTTCGAATAAATATAAAGACAAGATTTGGCCCATTGCACTATCTGAAAAGAACCAGATGATCCTTGCTTTGGAGGACAGATCTGAAAATTCGGGAAAATGGATAGTAAAGGTGCGATGGGAGAATAACGCCAAAGACTATTATCATGAAGAAGTATTGGTCTACTAGCTTTCTAAGGGACCGGCGAAAAATACCTTACCGGTTTGATACGGCCCCTTTTACCGCCATACTTCGTTACTCAAAGCCTTGGGTAGCTGGGCTATCCTCGGTTTTCCCTCCACTGGACGTGGTTATCTTCACTCAAAGGTCTACAAGACCTTTGTCCCTCCTTCGTCGGGATTCGCTCGATAATCTTGTCTGGTGGCAAAATTGGCTCGCCTGAAATCAGAAACTTATTATTCGTCGGCCCCTAAGGGACCAGGCTGATTGGGATTTCGACCCCCAAACCGCGCATCAGAAATAAAATACCCAAGCCGCACATGAATATCGGAACGATCTTCTTGAGCCTGCGACGTGTACGCACCTTGATCAAATTGGATGACAAGCAGGGCACGAGCATGAGCGGAATAGTACCAATACCAAAGGCCATCATATAGACGACACTCTGCAGGACGGATGGTTGGAGCACCGATCCAGCCAGAGCAATGTACACCATACCACAGGGGATGAATGCATTTACGATCCCAATTTGGAATAGCTTTTTTCGAGACCCAACCCGAAGTAGTCTTCTCATCAATGTCTGGATTTTGTAGTCCATCTTTTGAATCAATCCACTGTTAGGAAAAATGTTTTTGGAATAGACACCGATGACGCCAGCTATAATCAGCACACCCAGAAGGATGGATAGTGAACTTTGCATTTCTCCAATATAGATGAGGTGCCCCAGTAAACCCGGTATGATTCCAAAAATGCCATAGCCGACGACCCGCCCCAGGTTGTATGACATCGCACGATACAATGTTTTACTCATCGAGGTATCTTGAAAAGGCAGACTCAGGGCGATAGGACCGCACATGCCTAGACAGTGTAGACTGCCTCCCAAACCCATCAACAATGCAATGCCGTAGTCCATATCACGTAGCAAGATCTGTTACCCAACAAAATTAATAAAGCTGTGACCAACTCGTCATCTTTCATCACCACGAAAGAGTTTCAATTTATGATGGATGTCATGTTTTTTCTCATTGTCAGAAATGATCCAGATCATGGCATGGCAGATCCTTTTGTAGGAAATTTGTAGAAAATACATGAAATGATCCCTGAAAAATTACTTTTGAAACACGGTGCTCTAGTGCGACACTATGAGAAGGGAGAATCTATCTTTTCAGAAGGTGCCAGAGCATCCAATTATTTTCAGATTAAGTCTGGAAAGATCAAAATGGCCAGCATTAACCATGAGGGCAAGGAGGTCATACAAAAGGTATTTCATAGTGGAGAGAGTTTTGGAGAGCCTCCCTTGCTTGGAGATTTTAGATACCCGGCAGGAGCTGAAACACTGTCTAAGACGTCTATCCTGGTCCTGCACAAGGATGCATTCAAAGGTTTGCTGAACGATACTCCTGAGTTGGCTGATCACTTCTTTAAATTATTGGTGTCTCGGCTCAGATACAAGTCCAAAATATTGACATTGGTCTCACAATTTAAGGCCAAGGATCGCATTTTGCGGTTTCTTGAAATGCTTGCTGGAGAGGAAGCACTCGGAGAAATGTCAGGATGTTATAAAGTAAAACTGTCACGCCAACAGATTGCCGATAGTCTGGGCTTAAGGGTAGAGACCACTATTCGGGCAGTGAAAAAGCTACAAGCAGAGGGAGCAATAGATATTGTAGCTGGAAAGATTTTAATGATTGAATCAAGGATCAATCACCGGGCGTAAAGATTATTCTCGTTCTATGATATAGGTCATAAGAAACTGGTGGCCAATCCAATAGCTTTGCCAAAATTTCTACATGAAGAATCCTATTTTATACACTGTCCTTATTGCATTGCTTGTTGGCTGTGGTGGCGGAACAGATTCCGGGTCTACAGAATCCAGCAAGGCTGCAGAGCCCGCTGTAAAAGCAAGCCCCAAAGGAGTTGGCGAGGTAAAATCTGTCACACTTAATAATCCGCTGGACGCTGATATGATCAAGCGAGGAAAAGCCATCTACGAAATGAAATGTGCTGCTTGCCACAAATTGACTGAGCAACGGGTTGTTGGACCCGGCTGGAAGGGACTTATGTCAAGGCGCACACCCGAGTGGATCATGAATATGATCACGAATGTAGATATGATGCTGAAGGAAGACCCTGCAGCACAAGCGATGCTTGCCGAGTGTTTGGTTCGAATGCCGAATCAAAATATATCGGTGGGTGATGCACGAGATATTTTAGAATTTATTCGTGAACTAGATGGTGAAATTTAAACGAACGTACCATGACAGACTTTAAGAAAGTATTATCCTCTTTGCTTGCCCTAGGTCTCCTAGGAATATGTTTGTTTTTAGCCTGTAGCCCCAAAAGCACTGAGAATATTTTGGGGATAGACGGCAGTGCTTCGTATGTCGCTCCCGGAGACCATGACGAGTTTTATGCGTTTATGTCCGGAGGCTTCAGCGGAAATATTACGGCCTATGGGCTGCCATCTGGCCGGCTACTCAGGGAGATACCTGTTTTTTCTCAATATCCGGAAAACGGATATGGATACAGCGAAGAGACGAAACCGCTTCTCAAAACATCTTTTGGAGATGTACCTTGGGATGATACGCATCACATCGAACTATCGCAGACCAATGGCGAATTTGATGGCAGATGGCTCTTTGTCAATGGCAACAATACGCCGCGTATCGCGCGAGTAGATCTAACAACTTTTGAAACCGTCGAGATCTTAGAGATACCTCATGTCGCAGGTCTTCATTGCGCACCATTCATCACCGAAAATTCTGAGTATCTAGTATCTGGTACGCGGTTTAGTGTGCCCATACCTCAAAAGGATGTCCCCATTGAATCATATGCCGAGAATTTTAAGGGTGGTATTAACTATGTATCTGTAGATAAGGAAACCGGCGAGATGGAATTGGCTTTTCAAATCCTCATGCCTGGCTTTAATTATGACCTGGCTCGCAATGGAAAAGCGGTATCTCATGGTTGGAGTTTTCTAAGTACCTACAATTCGGAACAGGCTCACACCCTACTTGAGGTGAATGCATCTCAAAAGGATAAGGACGTCCTAGCGATCATCAATTGGAAGAAGGCAGAGGAATATCTGGCTGCAGGTAAGTTTGAGACGAAGACGGCTTCATACTACCACAATGTGGTAGACGAAAAGTCAG
>CAJQNM010000781.1 GCA_905479665.1 uncultured Saprospiraceae bacterium | reverse complement strand
CCACCACCAGAAGCAACCCCGCATAGAGGAAAATCTGCAGGAGTAAACCCAATTTAATTACTCCTTTGTGCATTAAGTCTCGAGCAACCAAAATAATCATTAGCCCGATGAGCGGAACAATGATGATGGTCATGGCTTGTGCCGTGACAATAAGCTGAATCGGTAATCGACCAAATATTCCGGCAACAACTGCTCCTAGCACAATGACAAACATGATCATCGCGCGCACCCGCCAAGATTCGAGTTTCATACCAAGCGACAGCGCGTCCGCTAGCAGCACACCGCCCAAAGTGGCATTGCCGATGAGCGATGAAAAGGAAGCTGCGAACAAACCAGCCATGAAAACCACCGAAGCATATCGCCCGAAAAGAGGTTCTAGCGTTTTACCCATCTCGGTCGCAGAGTTGACCTGAATACCCTGAGGATGCAGTACGGATGCTGCCACCAAAATGACCATCGAGGTGATCACCCCTAGAATCAAAATGCCCGAAATCCCTTCTTTCTCCCTCATCGTGCTAACGGCATCTGAATCTGTGGCGCCCTGGTTTTTTTCCTGCACCAAGTACGATTGATAAAAGGCACCGGCCAGCGAAAAGCTTGAGGCGATCAGAGCCAATACCAAAAACTCAGATCCATCTGGGATACCAAAAGAAAACTGTGCGATGATCTTGCCCCAATTGGGCTGCGACACAATGAGCGTGGCAAGAAAAGAAAGCAGCATAATCACGACTAGGAAAATCATGAGCCGTTCAAGAATTTTGAAGAAGCTCTGAAAAAAGAGTAAGACCAGCGCCAGTGCTGAAAATGCAACAATCCAAGGAGTGGGAGCACTACCGGTCCACTCACTGAAGACCATGCCCGCACCAATACTATTGCCTGCCTGAAAAGATGCCGCGACCAGAAATAGACCGATGCCAATCAGAAGGCAGACGATTTTTCCATACCGTTGACGAATGAGCTGCAAAAGAGACCCATGAGTATGAGTGCCTATGCGGGTGGATACGACCACAAAGGCCGACATGAAGAGCACACATACAGGCACCACCCACAAGAGACGGAACTCTTGGGTTGCTCCGATTTTTGACGCCACCGTCAAGCTGCCGGGACCTAGCACCAGGGCCGCTGTGATAAACCCAGGACCTAAGATAGCTAGTAGGTTTCTTTTCTCTCCTGTCATAAATTTACTGCTGCAATCAAGATAACAAAGAATGTGACTGAGGGTGAAAATCTGATAGGGGAGACGGAAATAGTAAGAGTATAACATATTTATACGCACACGTAAGACCATACTATCACTACATCTTTTATGTTTCGGCGATACCTAGTTCGGGTGAACTCTCTGCATGAATTGGGGCCGAGAAAAACCAATCAAACTAAAAGTCAGGTATAGGCGTTCTTCTCAAGTGCAAAATGCAGCAAGGCTCAGTCTTGGTATTATTACGTATCGCGTATTCGTCGCCCTAGCCTGCTTTACTCTCGCTTGTGGATACCTTGGTAGGCAGCACTGGGTCCTTGATCTCTTTAGTCATTTTCGGATGTACAATCTACTCGCTCTGATCTTGCTGGCCATCAGCGGAGTCTGGCTCAAACAATACCGAACAGTGGTTTTGCTCGGGGCTTGCAGTTTGCTTGTACTATGTACGCTTATCCCCTACTACCGAGATGCACCAGCAGCATGTGATCAAGTTTCATCACTGCGAGTTATTTCAATTAATGTTCTGTCGGAAAATACAGAATACCAAAAAGTAATTGACTTCGTAAATGAAGCGAATCCAGATATTCTTTTTCTATTGGAATATTCAGCCGCCTGGGATCAAGGTTTAATTGATTTACCAAATCAATTTATTTACCATAAGAAAGAAATACGCGAGGATAATTTCGGAATAGCTGTTTATAGTAAGATTCCAATTGACTCGCTCACAACACTCTCCTTCAGCAGATACGATGTCCCCTCCTATATGCTTTCTTTGAATTTTAAAAACACTCCATTGACAATTGTAGGCACACATGCGATTCCCCCCTTGCATTCGTATTTATTTCGGTTACGCACTACTCAATTTGTCAAAATTGGCCATATGCTGAAACAACGGCCCGGCGAGCATATCGTGATTGGCGATTTTAATTGTTCAGGGTTTTCACCCAATTTTCACGACTTCCTGGCTGATGGCCATTTGCGTGACAGCAGATTGGGGTTTGGCATTCAGCCCAGTTGGTTTGCACGGACGCCACTGTTGAGGATTGACTTGGACCATGCACTGGTCTCCCCAGGGCTAGAAGTGTCTCGTCGAGCGACCGGACCGCGAGTAGGTTCGGATCACCTTCCGGTGATCTTGGATGTGTGTCTCGGGCGTCAATAGGGTGTTTCGCATCCATCATTAATACCTTGTGCCAGCAAAATATCCAGAATATATTTCTCGGGGCGTAAAATTTAGCAATGTTTCTCCCGCTGGGTCCCGCGATGAAGCAGTTGCTGCAAAGAGAGATTGAGGGATTGTCTTGGAAAGATTTCTATTTTACTTTGAACACTTTACGAGATGAAGAATTACGCTCTTTTTATAGTCATAGCCACATTTCTCCTGGCTTGTCAACCAGAAGAAATACCTAAGGTGGCACCCTGGGAGACTTACGAACTGTCTTTCCACTCAACAAAGGCCTATGCAAACCACTATGTAGATGTTGACTTGCATGCAGACTTTACCAATCAATCCGGAGAGCGCCTGCGACGCCCTGCTTTCTATGACGGTGATGGCAGCTGGAAAATTCGTTTTGCAGCTCCCAAGGCGCAAGAGGTCTGGAACTGGATCACGCACTGTTCGGATTCATCCAATAAAGATCTCCATGGTCTCTCCGGCAAAATAGGTATTGAAGAAGGTGCTGCGTTCACCCCGCTGGTCAAGATGTCGCCCGGCAAGCGGAGCCTGGTGCGACAAGATGACTCTCCCCTTCTCGCAGTGGCTGACACGCCCTGGGCTCTCCCCTTTCGCGCGACCAAAGAACAAGTGACAGAATATGCGGCAGACCGCCAGGCCAAAGGATTTAATGCAGCACTTCTCATGAGTGTGCAACCGGACATGGAGGCGGAAGGTCCAAACTCGAGAAATACAGAATTGGGATTTGCCAGGGGTTTTTCGGATTTATCCGATGGCCACATCAATAATTTAGAGCACAGCTATTTTCAATATCTCGATACACTGACTAATATTCTGCATGCACACGAAATAATTCCAGTTTTCCAACCGATTTTTCATGGGTTTGGATGGAAGGGCAAAAATGTACTAGGCAATCACATAGTTCCTGCAGAGTATGTCCGCTATACCAAATATTTACTGGCACGCTATGGGAGCAAACCTGCCATTTGGCTCATAGCCGGTGACAATGGAGGTGATGATCCCGGTGTAAAGGAGGCTGGCGAAATGCTGGAGGAATGGGACTGCTATGCTCAGCCGACCGGCTTGCACTACAATCCTTGCGACGATTATGTAGCTGATTGGGCTGTAAATAATCCGCTGAAATTTTGCATGCATTATAATAAAGTGCACCAGGCCGAGACGTGGCTTGATTTTCAGTGGGCACAAACAGGCCACTCAGATGAGCACTTGTACCACAAGGTTGAGCGCATGTACGACAATCTTCCCACCAAAGCATCCATGAATGGAGAACCCACCTACGAAGGCATGAATGCCGGCAAGAATGGTTTGGGCTGGTGGCAAGGTGAGGAAGCTTGGATGCAATTGATGTCTGGTGGTACAATGGGCATCGCTTACGGAGCCGCGTGCCTCTGGCAATGGAAAGTCTCACCTGATGAACCCGGGTGGGCAGACTGGACCAATCAAGATAAATCCTGGCGAGAGGCCATGCAGATGGAAGGGTCAATTTATGCAGGTATGGTGGGAAAGATATTGAAAGAGTATGATCTGACTGACATCGAAAGAAGGTGGGATCTGGCAGATGGAGCACCACTTTTAGCACTCGAAGGAAAACTCTACATCACCTATCTCAATGATGGGGGTGCAATCAAGATACATAGTAAATTGAGCGGGCTCACATTCAAATGGGTGGACCCCAAATCCGGTTCCATCATCAGTGAAGGAGAGGTAGGTGAGCAAAATACATTTGTCAGTGATGAGGAGTTGCCGCGCGTCTTGATTATTAGCTAAATTAAAGTATGCAAGAAAAGAACTCAGTACTCCCACCCTATGCCAGTCCTGATTTAATCCTTGATGCTATTCCTACAGATGAGCGCGTCTGGGTGCCGCAGGCAGACCAAATTTGGTTTCGGCCTTTACTCCTCAATACTGTCGACGGCAGCTGGTTTAACCTACTGCGGGTAAAGCGATCAGGAATCTTAAGTAGGCACAGGCATCCAGCTCCAGTGTACGGATATGTGATCAAAGGAAATTGGCACTACCTCGAACATGACTTTGTGGCCTCTCCAGGCAAATTTCTCTTCGAACCTCCCGGAGAAACGCATACCCTGGTTGTCGACAGTGCCGACGAAATGATCACCCTCTTTAATGTAAATGGAGCCATGATCTATGTCGACGAGGACGGTAAAGCCGTGGGTTATGAGGATGTGTTTACTAAAATAGAGATGTGTATCCGACACTACGAAAAAGTCGGCTTGGGGAAAACCTACGTCGAACAATTCATTCGGTAGCATGCCGATACCGGAACATTTTAGACTCACCAACAAAGTGGCCCTGGTCACGGGAAGTGCTCAAGGGCTGGGCCGTGCAATGGCCATAGGCCTCGCTGAGGCAGGGGCAGATGTTGTCCTATTGGATCGCGGAGACTGCAGCGTGACCCAAGCAGAGATTAAGTCTCTCGGGAGATCAAGTTGGATCATCAAACAAGATTTACTGCATTTATCTCAGGCACAGGCTTCAATCCTCATTGACCGAGTTTTACTACGATCGAGA
>CAJQNM010000780.1 GCA_905479665.1 uncultured Saprospiraceae bacterium | reverse complement strand
TCGCTCCTCAATCATCAAAGTGCTTGCTAATCTTGCATAAATGCGCCTCGTAACGAATCCTATTGCACGAATTGGGTTATAATAAGCTTGTAAACATCCTTAAAGACCGGTAAGTCATAATACAGAGCCATGCTTTTTTTTAAAAGCGACCGCTTCCGCGGTTTTAATTGTTAAATGGATAAATGGTTAAAAAGCCCGAACAGCCCTTAGTCTGCCGTTGAGGGCCTTAAGGACGTTGAACTGGACGCCATCGAAGAAATTCTGAAGCCACTCGTTGACACTATTGAGCTCAGTAAAACTCCAGTAGAACGTACTCGCAAAACCACCAAGTCCTGCCACATGTAAGTTATTATACATCAAGTTCAATTCTTCCTTTGAAGGCACTTACCAGTCTCCATACCCTCCTTTCTGAAGTTCTGAACATATTCTTGCGGCATATATACTCAGATCATTTCCGATCGCCACTTGCGAGGATATGATGATTGCAGTGTTCATCTCTCCTGCAAATGGACCGTCTCCTTTTGCTTGTGTCTTCCCATTTGCTCCAGCGTACCATCTTATCCCGGTGCTGAGGTCTGCTGTATCTACTACCAAGCCGTGCTCTCCTGATTCATCAATATAAAAGACGATGCCTCCCTGCGTCATATCACCGATCTTATAGTGGCGCAGTGCCAGTGTGCCATCAGATTGCCTCACTACATTGGCTGACACGTCTGTCACTGTATCCAGCACCGTTATCTTTGCTTTACCTTAAACTTCAAGGTTTTGTGCATAAAGACCTCTAATCAACAGACTCAGTAATAATGTTAATAAAGTAATCTTTTTCATTTTCTTAAATTAAGTGTTTCCTATGTTCTGATTTTTCTTTCTAGTTCTATCCCCATCTTGGGTGATTCAAGTGGCAAGTAACGCCTAGCTCTGATGAGTGGGGATTAGAAATCAATGTCCTTTCCTCCACCACCAAGCCACACAATTATTTAAAACTATTAATTGTGGCGCACATTCCAAAGTGCCACCAATGTTTTATAACCGATAAACCCTCATTCATTCATAGGTTTTGTTAGCACTAGTTATTACCCAATCCTTTCTGTCAATTAGTGGCAATCTATTTTTTGGATCCAGCACTATTTTTTGCACAGGAGAACTAGATTGGAACTCCATACTCACTTCACTTTTGGTACCATCAAATATGGCTCTAATTGTGTCATTGTTCGTAAGATGGAGTTCCATTTCTATATTGGAAATCTCACCTTTACCTAGCTTGTTTATTCTCACCAGCGAATGATAAGTACTATCTCTTTTTTCGATAATTACATCTTTGGTGGCATATTCCATATGGCTGTTTGAATAAAACCATATTTGGAAAAAATCATCTAAATTTCTACCGCTAATCCGTTCACAATCACTTTTAAACATTTCTAAAGTGACGTTAACACCCTTATAATTTTCTAATGAGTTCTTCAGAATCTGAATAAAAACATCTGCACCAAGTTCATACTCCAATAAATTTACTACTGTCCAAGACTTACCATGAGTAATAATATTATTCCAGTCAAAACCTTGAGAGTTCAACGAATCAGTCGTTTGCATTATAGTGGTGTTATACCCTTTTTGAACACCAGTTATGTATCTACCGAAAAATTCTGAATTATAGTCTTTATATATCGAGTTATTGTTAAGATACATCCTGTCAGTGTATATCCCCATGCTTATACCAAACCAATGCGGGTAATCTAGTGGTTCCAATACATAATTATAACCCCAATATTGATGAGCTATTTCATGAGCCATTATCCATTGACCATGTGTTTCAGCTTTTTCCTTTAGTTTATCAATCCCTCTGTGTATCCCGACCAGATTTGGACTAATTGGCCAACCTCCATATGGTTTGTCAGCCATACCTGGAATAATATTTAGTACGGGCTGGGGATAAAATCCTAAGGTATCTTCATAGAATGTAATAATATCTTGTGAATAATCAAGAAAGCGTTTTCCCCACTTTTCATCTTTCTCGAAATAGAATGATCTAATGAGTACATTCCCAGCTTTAGCCTCCTCTACTATGGCATCTTTGAATAATATTACACCGTATGAAGGAACTGATTTGGCCTTGGTCTGGATTGTTATTAAACCACTTTCTCTTTTTTGATTAACAGTTAAACCGGTGGTAGCAACTTCGTATTCAGAAGGGATAGTGATCGTCACATGAAATTCTGAATGTACTTGATAAGCGTGATTAAATTTGCCGTCATCAAAATATGAAATTAAAGGAAGATTTTTATAGAATAATTTCCTGTTGAAATAACGATTTCTTTTTAGCTCAAAATTGAATTCAATTGTTGATGATTGATTTTTGCGTATTATCTCCTTTGATTCTACTAAAAACCCGTCAAATCCATCAATAGATTTTGAAGTATATAGAATATTTGCGTCTTCATTATTGATTGTAGCCTTTCCCGTTACATAATTAGACTCATCAATCTTAAACTTGAATGGAATTTTTGAGACGGGAGCACTTGAGTTATTAAACCATCTAATTTTCATTTTACAATGCATCTTCAATTGCGTTGTATCAAATTCCATTTCTACATTATAAATAGAATAATCTGATGCCGCTTGTTTTTCATTATTACAGCCAACAAGAATAAAAATTACGATTCCAATTATTAGAATAGGTTTCATATCAGCTCTTTTAAATCGCCATAAATTAGCTATGACTGTATTAATGCTAACGATTCCATACCCCCCACTCCTCCCCACACATTTACCACATACCCCATCTGCCCATAGCACTAAGCGTCATTAAACGTTTACAACCGATAGAATCGACTCACCCCCAGACTCACAGCTCACAGCTCACAGCTCACAGCTCACTGCTGACCCCTGACCCCTGACCCCTCAAAAATCACTCCTCAACCGCACTCCCCCACCAATCCTTATTCGGGAGATAGTTTTCGCTGAGCATGTTCTTTCGCTGCTTTTCGAGCCGAGCCTTCACTTCTTCCTTAAAATAAGTAGCTCTTAAATCAAAGGAATCCTGGCTGTACAAGGGATCTTTAGTGGGAAATCGAGCTCCATCCTTTTCGAGCATTTGAGTAAGTTGAGTGCTCAGTTCTTTCACCTTGTCAGGATGTTGGGCTGCAAGATCATTTTCTTCGCCGATATCGCGACTAAGGTCATATAGCTCGTAGGTATCAGTTTCGTAATACTGAATTAATTTCCAATCTCCTCGGATAATAATTCCAGAGGGATCCCCACCCTGGTTTCCATAGTGCGGATAGTGCCAAATCAAGCTTCGCTCATCGAGTTCAGCACCTTCTAGGACGGGCAAGAGGCTTTGGCCATCTCGATCCCCAATGCCTTCCAGCGGTAGGCCCGCCAAATCCAAAAGTGTCGGGTAAAAATCAATGCCCGAGACCCGGGTGGTATTTGTTTGCCCGCCGTGATTTAGCCAGGGTACTCGAATCAAATAAGGCACTTTTATTCCTCCCTCCCACTGATAGCCCTTGCCTCCTCGCAGTGGAGATAAATTAGTGGAATAATTATCTCCCGAAGTCACCCCACCATTGTCTGAGGTAAAGACCACAATGGTATTTTCTGCCAAACCCAATTCATCCAGTTTTTTTAGTACCTGTCCCACCGCATCATCCATATGTTCGATCAGTCCGGCATAAACGGGATTGTCTTGCTGCATACGAGTGGGCAAGCGACGCTCCATGCGAAAGCCCTCCTCTGACACACCACGGGCGAGCGCCTTTTCCCGATATTTTTTCCAATTTTTCTGGGTGGTTTGAATGGGAGCATGCACAGCGTAAAAAGATAAATAAGCAAAAAAGGGTTCCTCCTGATGGGCCGTAATAAAATCATTTGTCTCCTTGGCCAATTTTTCCGGGAGACTCATCCCAACCTCGTCCGCATGATCTTCCATTTGTGGATTATCAAAAGGCGAGAAAAACCCACCACTATATGGACCTCCTCGCTCATATCCACCCTGATTTATATCAAAACCATGATCCTGCGGATACGAGCCTTTCTCGCCCAGGTGCCATTTTCCGGCAAAAAAGGTCTTGTAGCCATGTGATCGAAATGCTTCTGAAAGCACTTGATCATCGTGATCCAAATGATGAGAATAATCGGGTGGCAATGATCTCGTGTACCGTTTCGCCCGGCGCCAATCCTCCCCAAATTTCGCTCCAATCCAATCCGTGATGCCATGATGCGAGGGAAATTTCCCGGTGAGAATACTGGCTCGTGAGGGACTACACACCTGACAGGCTGCGTATCCATTGGTAAACATCATGCCTTCGGCGGCTATGCGATCGATACTGGGCGTTTCGTAAAAGGTGCTCCCCATACAGCTGATGTCGTTGTAGCCGAGGTCGTCAGCCAGGATAAAGAGAATATTGGGTTGTTTCTCAGTACCGGGTTTGATTTTGCTCTGACAGCTAACGAGGACTATCGTAACCAGGGCGAGGATGCAGCGATGCAGCAATTGAATTTGCATTATTGAAAATTGTTGAAGTAAAAAGATACAAAAAGACCAGATACTCTTTCTATCACACTAGGAGCCAAACTGGCAAGGTTTTGCTACCTTTTTCATCCAAATGCGTATCCATAAATTGCAAGGGCTGAAAAATAAAGTCAATCTAAAGTATAAACAACTCGAGCAGTGGCTGGGCAGATTCAAACCTACTCAGAAACAGTTCAGTGGGTCAGCGCTCTTCTTGTGGTTCGGGGGATTACTTCTTTTCGGTATAGCGGGGACGATGATGCTTAGGTTGGGCTATGGA
>CAJQNM010000779.1 GCA_905479665.1 uncultured Saprospiraceae bacterium | reverse complement strand
ACTATGGAAAGAAGGTGGAGAGCGTGGAGTATATAAATCTCAAGACGGCGGTGCCACTTGGGAGTTGGTACTAGAAGTCGATGAGCATACCGGAGCCAATGAGGTCGTCATGGATCCTCGCAATCCAGATGTACTGTATGCAAGCATGCATCAAAGACGGAGACATGTTTTTACATACGTAGGTGGTGGTCCCGGATCTGGACTCTATAAGAGTACTGATGCCGGAGCAACCTGGAAAAAAATCAACAAGGGCCTACCTGCCAACCGAGGTCGTATTGGTATGGCTATTTCGCCCGCCGATCCTGAATATCTTTATGCCATCGTCGAGGCAGCCGAAGGCAAAGGCGGTCTGTATCGCTCGATGAACCGAGGAGCATCCTGGCAAAAACGTGGAGGATACAGCAGCAGCGGAAACTACTATCAAGAGATCATCCCTGATCTAAAAAATCCAGACGTCCTTTACGCCATGGATACCTGGATGAAGGTGTCAAAAGATGGAGGAAAGAGTTTTCAAAATGTGGGTGAAGACGCCAAGCACGTGGACAATCACTGCATGTGGATTGATCCAGTCGATGCAACGCATTGGTTGGTCGGTTGTGATGGAGGCATCTATGAAACGTGGGATGCTGCCCAGCACTGGGACTTTAAGGCCAATCTTCCGGTCACCCAGTTTTATAAAGTCGCTGTCGACAACGCCAAACCTTTTTACAACATCTTCGGAGGCACCCAAGACAACTTTTCACTGGGCGGGCCCAGTCGTACGATAAGCAGCAACGGCATTGCCAATGATGAGTGGTTTATCACTCATGGTGGTGATGGATTTGAGAGCCAAGTCGACCCACAAAATCCCAACATCATTTATGCCCAGTCGCAATATGGAGTATTGGTACGCTTTGATAAGGCAACCGGTGAAGAAATTGGCATTCAGCCCAAACCTCTCGAGGGGGAAAATGCCTACCGTTGGAATTGGGATGCGCCACTTGAAGTAAGCCATCACGTACCAGGTCGACTCTTTTTTGCAGCCAACAAACTCTTTCGTTCCGACGACCGAGGAAATACCTGGGATGTCCTCAGTGATGACCTTACCGCACAAATAGATCGCAACAAACTTAAAGTGATGGGCAAAGTGCAAGGCATCGATGCGGTCATGAAAAATGGGTCAACTTCTCCATTCGGGACAATCGTGGCTTTTTCAGAATCACCCATTCAGCAGGACCTGCTCTATGTTGGTACCGACGATGGCCTGATCCAGGTCAGCACAGATGGAGGAAGCACCTGGAGAAAGATCGACCAGCTACCTGGAGCACCAAAAATGAGCTATGTAAATGAAATCCTCGCTTCGCATCATGATGAAAACACGGTCTATGTGGCACTCAATCATCATAAATATGGAGACTTTAAACCATACCTCTTCAAGAGCACTGATCGCGGAGTCTCATGGACATCGATTGCAAACAACTTGCCGGAAAAGGGATCCCTCTATGCCATCGAAGAAGATCATGTAGATCCAAATTTGCTTTTTGTCGGTACCGAGTTCGGACTGCATGTGAGCAATGACGGAGGCAACGAATGGAAACAGTTAAAGGCCGGCCTCCCTACCATTGCCGTGCGTGATATAGCTATTCAGGCCGAAGAAAATGACCTTGTACTGGCCACTTTCGGTCGTGGATTTTACGTGCTGGACGACTATTCATCCTTGCGTATGCTGGATCAAGAACTGCTTGCTGGAGATGGACAGTTACTGCCTGTGCGAGACGCTAAGATTTGGGAAATGGCAACTCCGTACGGCCTACCAGGCAAGGCATTTCAAGGAGACAGTTGGTATCAAGGAGGAAATATGGGACCCGTGGCGTTGATCAGCTACTACCTCAAGGATAAGCTCTCTACACTGGAGGCTACTCGCAAAAAGAAATCTGGGAAGAATGTGAAGGCCGACCTTGACGATCCATATCCAAGCTACGAGGAGCTGGTGTCTGAAGCAACCGAAGACAAACCAATGATCTACTTTCTGATCAAAGACCAAGCAGGCAATTTGGTACGAAAACTAACCAAAGCTCCTGGCAAGGGATTGCAACGTATAACTTGGGATTTACGCTTTGCCCCCAAAGATCCGGTGAGTCTTAGCAGCTCTTCTTTCTACAATCCTTTTGCCGGCCAGCGTCAAGGACATGGAGTAGCCCCAGGATCGTACTCCGTAGAAATGCACCAATGGAAAGATGGTGAAATGATGGCTATTGGAGCAGCTCAGACATTCTCTGTGGTCCCGCTGGATCAGCATGCACTTCCAGCGGCAGAACCTGCCGATTTGGTTGCCTTCAAGAATGAGGTGACCACTTTGCAAAGTGCCGTGCAATCATCCGGTCGTATCATATCAGATCTAGCCTCAGAAATGAAATTTGTGCGCAAAGCCATTGAGCAAATCGAAATCCCTCAGGCGGAATATTTAGGCCGCATCTTGACGATTGAATCAAGTCTACGATCGGTCCGAACTGCTTTGTATGGCGATCGAATTGCTTCACGCTTGGATCAAGATCGCTTACCATCCATTGCTTCCCGCATAGGAGGAGTCGCCTATGGCATCAAATACGCATCGTCAGCACCCACCACAACTCATCAGGTCCAATTGGATCTGGCGAAAAAAGGTTATTCAAAAATTGCCAGCGATATTGCTCAGTTGATTGATGGCCCTCTCAAGCAGCTTCGAGTGGATTTGCGCAACGCCGGTGCACCCTACACACCAAATGCATTGCCCATATTAAGTGAAGGGAAGAATTAGATCGCTGAGCATTAAAAATACTTTTACATCGCTGGGCGAGCTTGTTTTCGGATGGTGAAAACAAAAGTGCTGCCTTCACCTCCTTCTGATTCTACATGGATTGTACCCCCATGCTGCTCCACTGTCTTTCGGCAGATGGCCAGCCCCATACCTGTTCCCTCATAAAGATCATTTGGATGCAAATGTGTGAAACGCTCAAAGATGGTCTTATGAAATTCGGGATGAATGCCAATGCCATTGTCACGCACCTGAAAAATAAAGTAGTGCAGGTCTTCAGTTAAAGACAAACTGATCCGGCAATCATTATCTGGGCTGCGAAATTTTATTGCATTTGCAATCAGGTTTTGAAAAACCTGCCGCATTTTGGATGCATCCCCAAAGACACTTTTATTCAGGCCTTCTAACACAATTTCTGCATGAGATTCCTCAATAATAAAATTGAGGTCTCGCAATACTTCATCCAGAAGTTCCTGAGCCTTAAAATGAGTACGTTCTAGCTGCTGAGAATTAACCTTCGAATAATTTAATAGGTCATTAATCAAACTGGCCATCTGAGCAGTACCTTGCTCTATAAATTCAAAATATTCACTTTCCTTCTCATCGATTCGATCGCCCAATTTTCGCTTTAAAAGACCCGTAAAACTTCCTACCGTACGCAGTGGAGTTTTTAAATCATGCGAGGCAATGTGGGCAAACTGCTCGAGCTGGATGTTGGAGGCAATATAACTTTGCAATTCCTCATTTTTCCGTTGCAAATCCTGCTGCGCCTGGTACAATTCGGTGTTGTCTAAAATCACGCTCGAAACACTTTCAATCAATCCATCTTCATCAACGATTGGAAATCCTGCACTTTCGAATATTTTAATTTTACCTGTCTTCGTGCGGCAATGATAGTAGCTCCTAAAAGACTTTCCTGTCTTTTTGTAATGCGTCCGGGCTTCAATGAGCCTACCCCAATCTTCTGGCACAACAATGTCTTGAAGGTATTTCTCAGCAAGCTCTCCCGATTCATATTCAAGAGATTTCTCAAAAGCTGGCGACACCAATTGGATTTTACCATCGTACTCCGCGCTTAAGAGAAATGCCGGGGAAACCGCAAAAATTTGAGAGTAGTGGCTCTCTAGTAGTTGGGCTTTCTTTCGGGTCTGGACATATTTAGTATTGTCAAAAAACATATTGAGTATCCTGGTGATTTTACCCCGGTCGTCAACCACAGGCACCCCGATTCCTTGCACATATTTTAATTGGCCTTCTTTTGTACGAATTCGAAACGCAGATTCCTGCGCCACTGGTTCTACCAGATATTTCTCGACAACCGTCGCCATGTGAGGTAGATCTTCCTCGATGAGAAAATCCTTCATATTTTTTCCAACAACCTCTTCGATACTGCAGTTTATAATTTCAAGCACTGATGGAGATACCATTTCGATAAATCCATCCAATCGGCTGCTTACAATAGCCATTGGACTGTTCTCAAAAATCATCCGGTATTTCTCCACGGAGGCACCGAGTTCTTTACGAATTTGTACCTGCTGCGTCACGTCTTTGACCACCGCAAATCCAATCCCTCGCTCAGGGTAAAGCGGTATGACATTCACATCAACAATAAACTCCTCACCTGATTTACCAGTCAACACCCCCGGGGATCTAAACGTTTCTCCAGCCATGACCAGTCCCGCGTGAGATGCGATGATGCCATGCATATCAACATCTGGCCACAGATGCGAAGACTTCGGTAAAATGTCATTGATCATGATCCCGTCCCGCAATTCCTCTCTGCTGTAGCCCAGCATCTTGATCATAGAATCATTGCAGTCCAACACCTTGTCATTCAGGTAGTCGTACATCACTACCGCATCAAACATGTTTCCATAAAGTGATGTGAAAAAATGCCGATCCTCGAGCATCTTTTCGATCTCTAATTCCAGTTGGGTTTTTTCGGACTCATGGACATATTGCAACTGTTGGATTTCTCGCTTGAGATCGATCTTCTCCCCCTGAGGAATGTTTAAACTATCGATCTTTTCACAAATCTGCTGGGCGGTGAGTTTTTCGGTTTGTTTCAGCATTGTTACGGGTTTATAGCAGACCTCGTAAATTCGCAATATTTGAACACTCTCAAGCTACGAAAACCCATTTTGTTGAGTCTCATCGATTTCTAGATTTTATAGAGGATCGGATTGAATGCCTTGGAGGCTACCATGACAGCGTCTCCCCGAGCAAGCGTGTGCGCCAATGATTGCTCAACGAGCACTCTTGCGAGCTGATCTCCAATCAAAACTGTCACAATCGAAATAAGCTCTTCATGGTCTATGGCAAGCACTCTTCCCTCAAACTGAAATTTTCCACTCACCTCGGCGCTGGCAAAAACCTCTTCAGGCGGCCCGCTGGCCGTAATTTTACTATTGTCGATTTTCACCACATGGTCAGCCAAGCGAAAGATCTCAGGGAGATCATGACTCACTAACACGCATGTCATTTCATACCTGGACTTTATTTCATGCAAGAAATCTTGAAGCTTTGATCGTAAATCTGTGTCGAGTGCTGCAAGCGGTTCATCCAATAAAAGGAGACTCGGCCGCTGGACAAGGGCTCGAGCAAGAGCCACCCTTTGTTTTTGGCCTCCCGAAAGTAAGCCCGGCCGCTGGTTTTTCAGATCACCGATCTCCATAAAAGTCACAACCTCCTCCACCAGGTCACTCCCCTGATTACCGGCGGCGTATCGGATATTTTCCATGACGGTCATGGCTGGAAAAAGAGCGTAATCTTGAAACACGTATCCAACCTTGCGATCCTGTGCTGGCACATTTATCGCTTTGTCGCTATCGTACCAGACCTTGCCTCCAACCTTAATATGGCCTGCATCTGGAGTCATCAGACCAGCGATCATTCGCAATATTGAGGTTTTACCGACGCCTGAAGCGCCAAATAAAGCAAGGGTTTTCTCAGCCGCTAAGGTAAATTCTATTTCCAGTGAGAAAGGCCCTGAAGCCCCTTTCAATTGCTTCTCAATGTTGCACTTGATCATCGCATGAGATCTTTAAGGAAATTTCCATTGAGATAGTAGAGCAGAAGAAGAATGGTAAAAGTGATCGCAATCAAAACGAGCGCGTATTCATTGGCCGCAGCAAAATTGAGTGCCTCCACTTCATCGTATATAGCGATAGAAGCCACTCTAGTTTTGTCCGGTATATTGCCACCAATCATCAAGACCACACCAAATTCTCCAATAATTCCCGCAAAAGATAACACCACGCCCGTGAGTAAGGAACTTCTTATGGAAGGCAAGAGAACCCGCCGCAGCGTGGTGAGTTTTGATTTGCCCATTGCTAGTGAAGCCTCTCGCAGACTGGTGGGCAGGTTTTGCAAACCCGATTGAATCGGTTGCACCATAAATGGCAGGCTATAGATCAAGGAAGCAATCACCAAACCGCCAAATGAAAAGACCAGACGCACTCCGATTGTCTCATCCAAAAAATGGCCGAGCACAGCGCTGGGACTAAAGAGGACCAAGAGGTAAAAGCCCAAGACAGTGGGTGGCAAAACCAAGGGCATCGCAACCAAGGTCTGTACGATCGGTCTCCACCGCGATTTCGAATAGGTAATCCAATGGGCAAGCGGTATGGCCAGGATCAGTAAAATTGTCGTCGTGACAACCGCAAGTTTGATGGACAATATGATGGGTCCGCTCTCCATTACCGTTGCGATAGCATTATTTCATTCGACCGAATGCTGGCATAGGCCTCTGTACCGATTTCCAATGGCATATGTGTCACTGATCTGGTCAAAATTAATGCTGTCACGGAAAAACCCTGCAAAGACATATGCACTCTCGTAAAAAGCTTACCTCTTTCGAGATTACTAATCGAGACCTCAAAGCAATTCATCATACTGCTTTTCGATAGAGGCGTGAGCGATAAAACTACTTGCGTCTCCTTTACGATAAGTGACACCGCTATCCCTTCTCGCAGATAAGTCACTGTTTCAGGTCGGTCGATCACCAACACATGGCATATTGCGCCTCCGACTTTTATCTGACAAAGCGACAGCTTGCCGTGTGATTCGATCGTCTCGATCGTTCCAGTCATCTCGTTCATTGCGGCAAAGTATATCCAAAGTCCTCAAAAATCTCTTTTGCACCCTCATTGTTCATAAATGAGACAAACTTTTCTGCCTTCTCCTCTTTCCCATTCTTCAAAATAACTAGGCCTTGTTTCAAAGGAGCGTACAGCTCTTCATCCATTGCTTCCCAGTGTCCCTTTTCTTTTACGATGGCCGCCATCACAACGGACTGTGCCGTAAATCCCAGATCAACTGCACCCGTTAGAATGAATTGATTTACCTGACCAATGCTTTCTCCGAAGGCTAATTTAGACTGGATGAGATCCCAAAGACCAACTGAAACAAGCACTTCTTGAGCCGCTCGACC
>CAJQNM010000778.1 GCA_905479665.1 uncultured Saprospiraceae bacterium | reverse complement strand
AAGTATATGCGGCAGGATGTCTGTTCGGCATCTGGAACGGTAAGTTTCGAAGAGGTCATATTTGATCAGCACGCTGGTGCGTTTGTCGCCAAGCAGAGCTATAAGTGCGATTGGAAGCAGTGTCTTAATAATCCGAATTGTTGCATCAAGCCGATTGGTTCTGCCAAGCTGACCACCGCCACCGCCGCGGTCGCTCTTGAGTCTAAGAACAAGCGCACCTGACTCAGCCTAAATCGGTTTGTCACTCCACTAGTGCTGGATCACTCACAGAATCATATTATGATTTGTGAATATCAAGCTGAGAGACGAAGAAGGCAAACCGAGCATAGCCTAAGCTACGTAAGGCTTTGCATGATGAAGTATCTCAGTTTGAGAACGCAGAGCATAGTAGGATTTTGTGGGTTATGCAGCACTAGTGGTTCGAGACGTTACTCCCGCCCACAAGGGACTTTCACCCTCTAGAAAAATCCGTATCTTTTTACAGAAAAGATGCCCATGCTGGGCACACACAATGTACATGACGTAAGACTCCCGTTGGTCGTCCTACGCATGTACTTGGACGTTCACAACAATCAAAAAATAAACTATCGATGAATATATTTCAAGGAAACCAAAAATTGGAGGAGGCGATATTCACAGGTCTAGATTATGCTCTCTGGTCACGTCACGATCTCGATGATGCATTTACCCCCTTTATGATGCTATACAAGAATGGAAATTCCAAATTGGTAAGGATCGCGGCTGACGGAAATCCAATTGAGTATTTTGAAAGCACCTTGAAGGATGATGGTAACGAATATGATCAGATAATCATGTGTCTTGAAGGAAGAGTCCCACATGATGGAGTCAAACAAGACGCAATAATAGTGAAGGGATTTGATACAAGTCATGAGCACGGTCTAGTGTTTGTGCAACGGTTTAGGGGTAAGGAATCAGGGAAGGGTTTCATGAAATTAGGTAATCCAGCTCTAGTAGATAATAAGGAAGCACTTCCGGTACCTCTAGTTGAGAGAGCTACTCATAAGACGGTAGAAGAACCATACATCTCAGGGATCATCTTGAATGAGGAGACGGGAGAAATAAGCAGAGAGATAATTGCCGGCCATGAGAATTCTTCAATTCTAGCCAACCATCTGTTCGACAGGGTCCTAAGTATCCTTGATATTAACGAGATTAACTTCTCAGGGAAGTTCAACATTAATTTTGTCCCGAATACTATAAAGCTGGGAGAATTTACTGACTTCATATTTACCCAACTGATAAGTGATATAAAAAATAATCCATCAGTCAAAGACTGGGAAATCTCTCATGGGAAAAGTCTATCGATAGAACTAAAGTACAATGAAGGTGAAAATACCAAGGAGAAGACACCCAAATCCATAGAAAGTACTATTCCTGAACAATCAAAATACCAATCTTCTAGTACCGAGGAACTTCACGAGGAATACCAACGTATCATTTCCATTCCAAATGCTAGAACCAATATTTCAGCTCTGACAGATATGACTGAATTGATGGCCGAATATGAGAACAGAGGGCTAGAAATGCCAAATAGCATGAACACGCCAAACCCAATGCCTAGGAGAAACGATAAGCCTTGGTGGAAATTTTGGTAAATAGCGAATGACTGTTGTGAACAGGCGATGATGATGCCAGATGGGCTATCGCCACATCCGTCAAATATCGCCAATCCGTTACTTGGCATAAAGTGCTGCTCAAATTAGATGTTTGCATATTGAGAACTTTAGTTCTATCTTTACGGGGTGAAGAGGATAGTTGCTAAGAGGACACTGCGAGAATTCTGGGAGCAGCATCCTGATTCAAAGGACTATTTAGAGACATGGTATGAAACAGTGAGAGCTGCTTCATGGAACACACCAAATGAAATCAAGGAAGTCTATGCAACTGTCACAATTTTGAAGAATTCCAGAGTAGTTTTCAATATATCGGGAAACAAGTATCGGTTGATTGCAAAGATTAACTACAACAAGCAATGGCTCTTTATCCGATTTATTGGAATCCACAGGGAATACGATAAAGTAAATGCAGATTTAATATGAAAGCAAAGATCATTACTAGCGAAGTCGAATACGACAAGGCTCTGACTAGATTGGAGAAGATATTTGATTCGAATCCTAAAAGTAAAGAGGGGGAAGAAGCAGAACTATTGGCACTACTTATTGAAGACTATGAAGACAGAGAGTACCCAATCGAATCTCCTGATCCCATAGTAGCCATTAGAATAAGGATGGAGGAAATGGAGCTCAAGCAAAAGGATCTTGTCGGTGTAATTGGCTCAAAGGGAATAGTTTCTGAGGTGTTGAACAGAAAGAGAAAATTAACTGTGAACATGATTCGAAATCTATCAGATAAGTTGAAAATCGCTTCCGCAGTGCTGATTCAAGAATACAAATTGAATAGATAGACCAATTACGCCTATAATCGAGTAGAGTGAGATGGTTCAATTAGAACCATCTCAGCCCTCTCACATTGCAAATCCTCGCTTGCGGGACCACTCCCGCGGTACCGCGGGATACGGGCCTCCTCTCCCACCCGAAACTGATGTTTCGGTTCCCTCATTTCAAACAGACATTTAGTCTGTTTGATTCTGCCTATAAATCGGCAGAAACATTCGCTCTTGGCGGTTCGCAAGAAAATTAGGTCATACGAGATCGTACCTTATGGTAATAACTAGAAAAGGATTGATAGCCTCGCTGTTTGAGTCTAGCCTCAGTGACCGTTGTCTTCATGATGGG
>CAJQNM010000777.1 GCA_905479665.1 uncultured Saprospiraceae bacterium | reverse complement strand
GGAGAATCGCAAGCGCTGGCCTGATTTTGTGATTGCGACGCAAGAAAGCCACCCCGATGTACCTGCCCTCGATACTTCAAATGAGGCGGAAATCACTCAGCTCATCAAAAGATTTTCCGATAGGACAGATTTAGGTACGGTATCCTACGCAGCCGAAGCCGGACAGTTTGCCGAAGCTGGTTTTCAGTCGGTGATTTGCGGCCCTGGGGATATCGCCCAAGCGCACCGTGCGAATGAATTTATCGCCGTCGAGCAATTGGCACGAGGCGTTGAAATGATCCAACGCGTCGTGCAGTGGTGCGCGACCGACTAGTCATGAAAACTTAGAGGCGGTCTCTATTATTAGAGTCGACTGGCAGTTTTCGCAGTTACACCATTTTGATCGGTGATTCGATAGATAAATTGGTTTGCCGTTTGCTCAGTCAGGTCAACATCTAGTTGATGCACTCCAGCATCCAGTGTACCATCGAAAAGAGATTTTACAACCTGTCCTTGCATATTAATTAGATCTACACTGACTGCTCCTGCATAGGCGACCTCAAAGCTCAATTGCTGCGAAGTGCTTGCTGGGTTAGGGAAAACCGCAACTGAGCGAGCAAGATCTTGTGCACTCACCTTGGGGTGATCAAGCAGCAGAAAAGAAGCTCGTCGGTATAACTCCACTTGGTCAGTAGAGATCTTTGCGATCTTTCGGGGGGTGCTTTGTAGGATCTCGCTGCGTAGAGCTGCTACATCAGCATCCCAATTTTTCTTTTGATGATGCAGACCAGCAAGATGCTGATCGATCTGATCCATGTAATTACGAGTCATATTTTCCAGGAGTTCCTGATCGGCCAGATTGAGTTTACGACTTTGTGCGTAAGCACGCCGAGCTGCATTGGCTTTTCTCCACTCACGTCCCTTAGGCAGCTTACCAAGTATGTTTTCGGAAGATGCTGCCTCGGTCTTGAGACGCTGTATCAGGGCTTGATCAGATTTGGAAATGTACTGATTGAAGGCCGCTCGAGTGGCCTGCATGACAGGAGCAATCTCACGCTGATGGTATGATTTGACTTGGGTACTGTATTTTTTTTGCAATGCTTGTTGCTCTTGCAAAGTAGCCCCGAGATCCGCAGTTGCCTGATCTGCATTTTGAGATTGGAGACCAGTGAAAAATAATAGTAGGCAAAACAATGATAGGGTCGCTCTTTTATGTTGTGTGTGTTCCATACCCTAAAGAAAGATTTTCTTTTAGAAAAATAAAAGGGAAATCATGTTAAAAAATAGATAGTTGGGCATTTATTCAAGGAAATTTTGTCAGTCATTTCGATCACCGAGAAGACCTAATCATCTTTTCACGATCAACCAACAGCTCTTGAACTTCTGAAGTCATCATCTTTTCTTCATGAGCCAGGGACATCAAAATACGCTCGATCTGATTTTGCATATTATCGAGGGATGAGCGAGTGGTCTTTAGGTTTCTCTGCACAATCCAGTCGGTAATCAGATTATTATAGAAAATATCGAGAAACTCATTGGCTCGATTGAAGTGCTCCTTAAATTCAAAATTTAGTTTGCGATAGATATCCGCAAGCTCGGCATGAAAGCTAGTGATCTGGCTGTTTATGAGTTGCACTGCTTTCTTGGTTTCACGGATAAAATGTTTCTTCTTAATCGAAGAGTAACGGCCTTTGCCTCCCAGTCCGCCTTCCGGCATGCCCCAGTTCTTCAATTTTGTCAAGCCCTTGTCGAGGATGGCTAGATTGGTTTGTAATTGGGTTCCGACGGTGACGGCTTCACCGATTTCTTTCAACTGGGTCTGACGGTTAAGTATTTTTTGATCGATGATCATGAGTTCGGGCTGATACTTTCCTGACTGTCGCATGGCTGCTTCCTTTTTGACGAGGAGTTGCTCATAGACTTCATCGATGTGCACGAGTTCGCGCAGCTGCTTATGTAGGACCTCCTGCTCATATCGCAATTCGGCGATTTGATGCACGATCGATTCGTGGTTGAGCAGTGCATGAAGGTATTCTTGACGCTCGATCTCCAGCCGATCTTCTTTTTTTCCGAGTACCTGAGAGAATATGCTGTGCAGGGACGAATTTTCCAGACGTACAATGTCACTAAACTCGTTGTCAACCGTTTTTTTGAGATCAGCCTCCTGCATCTCTGAATCACGCAGATCTGCCTCCAGCTGAGCCAGCCGTGATTCTACTTTTTCCTTCTGCTTGAGAGATGCGTGAGCAGCCTCTATTTGCACAATTAAGTCATCCACATGCCGATGGTTTTCGGAAAGAATTATTTAATCAAATCACACCAATTTCCAACCATCTCGATATTCTCTCGATACAAATTGGTTTGCATCCTCAAAATTGGTGATGCGGGTGTTTTTGCCATCCCATAAGAGTTTTTTACGGCCGTAAAAATCCAGACCATTCCTATTGGTGCCCCCTACTTTGGCTAGGGCATAACTGCGTATCGCCAAGTTGCCCATCAGCACAGTTTCAGTAAGTGGTCCTGAATAATCAAAGGAGGAAGTCAGTGCCTGATGCTCAGGACTGTTGAAGCCCGCCTTGCAGGCATCTACCCAGGATCTCTGATGGCCATATTCGGGCATCTCATTGTACTTACTTCCGTTGCTGTAATCCTCTGGACAGGTCAGTACTTCGCCATTTTTTCGATACACTTTCGGATTGCGACCGTATGTGCCGCAGGTCATGATTCCTTTTTTGCCAATCATGATGACACCGTTGGCACTGCCTGGCTCACCCAAAAAATCGCCTGCCGGAATGAGATCTGGATGAAATGGACGTAAGCCACCGTCATACCAATTCATTTTAACCGGCGATTTATTCCACTTGGACTTTGGAAATTGCAATTGCACATGACTCGACGGTGGGCATCCTTCCGGAATATGTTCGGGGTTCCAATCTTTTAAGAACACCTGGCCGACGCTGCACTCTACTTCCGTGGGGTACCCCAGCTGCAAAGTTTTGAATGCAGGATCAACAAGGTGACAGCCCATATCTCCTAATGCTCCGGTACCAAAATTCCACCATCCACGCCACTTAAAAGGGTGGTAGAGGGGGTCGTATGGTACGGGCTTGGCAGGTCCGATAAAGAGATCCCAGTCAGATTTGCTGAGATGTTCAGGCAAGGCTTTTCCCTTCGGCACCGGGATGCCTTGCGGCCATACAGGACGGTTGGTCCAGACATGTACAGTATGCACGGGGCCGATGAGTCCTTTTTCAAACCACTCGACCATTTGGGTCTGCTGCGGATTGGAGGCACCCTGGTTGCCCATTTGGCTCACGACTTTGTACTCTCGCGCAGCCTCAGTGAGTTTGCGTGCTTCGTGGATGTTGTGAGTGAGGGGCTTTTGCACATATACATGAATGCCGCGCTCGATCGCACTCATCGCAGCTACGCCATGCACATGATCGGGAGTGGAGATGGTGACAGCATCGATTTCGTCGCCCATCTCGTCAAGCATCACACGAAAATCACGGTACACTTTGGCCTTCGGAAAACGCTCTATTGATGCTTTTGCCTCGTTTAGATCAACATCACAAAGGGCCACTACATTTTCTGATCCTTCATTGGCTGCATTGGCAATATCACCGCGGCCTTTTCCACCGGAGCCGATGGCTGCCAAGTTTAATTTATCACTGGGAGCCGTATAACCACGGCCCAATACATGGCGTGGCACGATCATGAATGCACCGGCAGCCATGGCGCCATGCTTGAGAAATTTTCTGCGAGAATCGGAAGGAGACCTAGTTGGCATAAAGCTGATTAAATTAGTTGTTGTGAAAATGGAAGATACGGAATCATGGAGAAATGTGAGGATTTAGTAGTTTGCTGAGCAACAAAGAAAGATGAAAAGAAGAGAAGTTCTTGCAGTCATGGGTTTGGCGCCTGGATGTGCGATTAGCGCCCCCCTGAGTCGAGGCAAGTCTCCTGCACGGAAGGAGTCTGACCCAGGATTCAGCTATTGCCTCAACACCAGCACAATCATGGGACAGGAGGTGGGCCTGGAGAAAGAGATTGAGATTGCAGCAGAAGCGGGATATGACGGCATCGAAATCTGGATCCGTTCGATCGACGCATTTCTAGAAAAAGGGGGCAAGCTCAGTGAGCTTCGCAAGCGTATCGATGATCTGGGCATCCAGGTGGAAAATGCCATTGGTTTTGCCCCATGGATCGTAGCAGATGAAGCGACTCGTGCAGGTGCGTTGGTGCAAGCAAGGAGAGAAATGGACCTGCTGGCACAATTGGGTTGCCGGCGCATTGCGGCGCCCGCAGCAGGAGCCACGGAAGAGGCTTACCCGGATCTTGATCTCATAGGGGAGCGGTTTCGGGCACTGGTCGAAGTCGGAGTGGAGATGGGAGTGATCCCGCAGCTGGAGGTATGGGGTTTTAGCGCCAATTTGAAGAACCTAGCTCAAGTGCTCTATGTCGCTGCCGCAGCTGCACATCCCGCCACACGAATTTTGCCGGATGCGTACCATCTATATAAAGGCCAATCTGGATTTGACGGTCTCAAGCTGTTGGCACCAGAGGTGGTCGAGATCTTCCACATCAATGACTACCCTCCAGAACCCGGGCCCGAGCTGATCGGAGACAAAGACCGAATCATGCCCGGGGAGGGCGTGGCACCATTGGATCAAATTCTGACCGATCTAAATCGGGGTGCTGCCCCGACAGTCCTTTCGCTTGAGCTTTTCAATCGAGACTATTGGAAAGAGGATGCACTCACCATCGCTAAAAGAGGTCTGAGCCAGATGAAAGCCGCCACCGCTTCAGCGAGTAGTACCTTTTAGTTTTGACCACCCCACTCCATATACTGCAAGAACGTTTTGGCTACAGCGGCTTCCGCCACGAGCAGGAGACCATCATAACATCGGTACTGGCCAAGAAGGACAATTTAGTGGTCATGCCCACCGGTGGTGGAAAATCAATTTGTTTTCAGATTCCGGCTCTTTTGCAGGAAGGCCTCACCATTGTGGTTTCTCCTTTGATCGCGCTGATGAACGATCAAGTGCAGGCCTTGAGACAGCTTGACATCCCTGCGGGTGCTTTGCATAGCCATATTTCGTCTTCGGGGAAAAATAAAATTGATCAGCAGATTTCGCAAGGGCTTTTGAAATTGCTATACGTCTCTCCTGAGAGTCTATTGCGACCAGCCTTTCTGGAATATTTAAAAAATAAGTCGATTTCCCTTTTTGCGATTGATGAAGCGCACTGCGTTTCAATTTGGGGAAATGATTTTCGACCGGAGTATGTCAAACTCAAAATGCTCAAGGAGTATTTTCCGCAAGTGCCTACGATCGCACTGACGGCCACAGCAGATCAAGCCACGCAAGCCGATATCGTGAAGCAATTGCAGTTGTCTGAGCCGAAAGTATTTTTGGCAAGTTTTGAGCGACACAATATTAAAACGACCGCAAGCCCTGGACAAAAACGTATGCAGCAGATTGTGGGTTTTCTGCGTGATCATCCAGATGAGCCCGGCATTATTTACTGTCTGAGCCGTAAGAGTACTGAGAAAGTTGCGAGTCACCTGCAAGGATTGGGGTTTTCTTGTGACGCATATCATGCTGGAGTTGATTCGCATCTGCGAGCTGATTTACAACTTAAGTTTCAAAGTGATGAGTTGCAGATTATTTGTGCCACCATTGCTTTTGGGATGGGGATAGATAAGCCCAATATACGGTGGGTCATCCACTACAATATGCCGAAGAATATTGAGGGATATTATCAAGAAATAGGTCGGGGTGGCCGAGATGGTGATCCTGCTGAAGCGCTTTTGTTTTACAGCTGGGCAGACTTTCTCAACCTGCAGAGTTTTGTTGATCGCAGCGATGCGCACGAGACCTTTAAGAATGTGCAGCGCGCAAAATTGGAGCGGATGTGGGAATTTGCTACAGCTGCAAGCTGCCGCACCAATTTGGTGCTTAATTATTTTGGCGAATACCGCAACCACAAGTGCAATCATTGCGACAATTGTATTTCTCCCCCAAAATTAATGGATGGGACTCGTCATGCGCAGATGGCACTTTCTGCGGTGATACGCTGTGGTGAATCTGTGGGCATGAATATGCTCATCGATGTGCTTAGAGGATCTTACAAACAGGAAGTTCGTGCGGCGGGATTTGATCGAATTAAAACATTTGGTGCAGGGCGAGAAATTCCATTTTTGGATTGGAAACACTACATCACCCAGATGATCAATCAAGGTTTGCTGAGCATCGATTTTACCGATCACTCAAAATTAAAACGGACTCCTCTTGGTCTACCTATTTTGAAGAATGAAGCCAAAGTGCACTTGACGGAATTTATTGCTCAGCGGAAATCGGTCAAAACCCAGAAGGCCCAGACTGACCTACTTCCAGATGATGTGGATCAGGGGTTGATGGCGAGACTTAAGAGCTGGCGTCTCGATCTCGCCCGTGCTCAGGGACTGCCTGCCTATGTCATTCTCACCAATAAATCACTAGAACAGATTGCTGCGCACAAGCCTGAAAATGCCACCCAACTACTAAATGTAGATGGAATAGGTCAAGCCAAGCTGACGAAGTATGGGGATCAGATTTTGGCGATTGTTGCGAAAGACACTTAGCACGTATCTCTTAGAATCACCCCTTTGGGTGAGAAAAGATCTTAAGTTGGGGCTTAAATTGCTCGCCAACTATCTTCACATGCATTCACTCGATCACACATTCATGAAAATTCTTTGCAACCTAGCCAGAGCCCTGCTGATCATGTTGATCAGCTTTTCCAATCCCTTCCAAGCTGGCGCCTCTGATCTGAGCTCCGATTCAAACGCGATAGACCTAGATCTTACGATGTTGGCACCAGTTGTGATTTACGTCGATTCGAAGGCCGCTCTGGGGGGTGATGGAAAAAACTGGGGCAGCGCGTTTCGATATCTGCAAGATGGGATAATACGAGCTGCTGCAGTTGTGCGGAGTGGAATGCCTGCAGATATTTGGGTAGCGAAAGGTACTTACTATCCGGATGATGACGAAGGCGGAAATGTGGTAAATGGAGATCGAGATGCCAGCTTTGTTATGCAAAACAATGTGGCTCTTTATGGGGGATTTCGCAATATTCACACAAATATTGCTCAAAGGGACTGGAACAGTAATCCCACCATTTTGTCTGGTGACATAAACCAAACGGGGAGCCTGAGTGCCTATCATGTGATTTACAATAATTTCAACTCCCGATCACCTTTGAATGCGACAGCGACTCTTAGTGGTTTTGTGATAGAGGATGCCAGTGCGGAGGATGCCGTCACACCATTGGGAGATCGCAATTTCGGAGGCGGATTGTTTAATCGCTATGCCTCTCCGACCATCTCATACTGTGCAATTCGCGACAACGATGCCAGCTTCGGTGGAGCGATGTTTAATGAAAATGGCGATCCCATCATAACCAACACTCTTATTTATAATAATAGAGCATTTAAGATCGGCGATGCAATGTATAACTCCTCCTCTGATCTTTCTTTGATCAATTGCACGATCAGTGAAAATAAGGGACCAAACAATGGAAATTTTAGTGACACTAGTATCTATAATTCCAACAGCCATATTATTATTACGAATTGTATCCTTTGGAATAACAACAAGGAAATTCATAATGTCACCTCAACGCCTGTTGTTAATAATACCATTGTGCAAGGAGGCTATGCAACCGGCAGTGCTATCATTGATCAGGATCCTCTTTTCGTCATGGCTCCTGAGGATTTCGACTTAAAAATTTGTTCGCCTGCAATTAATAAGGGTGCCAATGCTGTTGCTGTGGGTGCCAAAGATTACGGTGGCAATGCCCGACATTTGCACGTAAATCTTGATATCGGTGCGTACGAGTTTAA
>CAJQNM010000776.1 GCA_905479665.1 uncultured Saprospiraceae bacterium | reverse complement strand
ATAATCGCGCAATTTCTTAACGTACACATCCAAATTCCGTGAATTAAAATAACTGTCATCGCCCCAGAGTGCGAGTAGAAGTTTTTTACGCTCAATAATATCTTCGCGATGCTCGACTAGATAGTGCAGCAGTTCGTTTTCGCGATGTGAAAGCTGGATGTTTTGATTTGGGGAGATTAATTCTTGTCGGCGCGAAGAGAATTGGAATAATCCCAGGGTAAAGTCAGTATCTGTATTGCTTTCGGACAGAGCATTTCGATTCAGTAGATTTTCAATACGGACGATTAACTCTTCCATGCTGAAAGGCTTTCGTAAATAATCGCTGGCCCCCGAGCCAAAACCAGCGACTACGTCTTCCGTCTGACTTTTGGCGGAGAGAAAGATGATGGGTGGGGGTTCCTTGGTCGCTTTGATTTGTTGGGCCAATTGAAATCCATCTACATTGGGCAGCATAATGTCTAGGACGCAGACGTCGGGTCTGAATGCATGATAAGCGTCCAATACATCCGCTCCGTCAGTCACCATGCAGACATCATAATTGCGACTTACAAGACTTTCTTTGACAATTTTGCCCAGAAATTCTTCGTCCTCGACGTAAAGGATTTTAGGCCCCTTCATAATGCATGGGTAGTTTAATTAGGAATTGTGTCCCAGAGTCTCTTTTGCTGTGCACCGTAATTTTGCCACGATGTCTCTCGATGACTTGCCGTACATAGCTAAGACCCAAACCATGTCCTTTTACATTGTGCTGGTCGCCTTGCGGTACGCGGAAAAAGCGTTCAAAAATCTTGCCTTGATAAGCCTTGGGAATCCCGATGCCTTGATCAGTGATGGTAAGGATAATATGTTTTTCGTCCGACCTCAGTTTAATTTCAATTTGAGGTGGTGCTGTGCTATACTTGAGCGCATTGTCTAGTAAATTATAGATGACACTTGACAATTGGATTTCGTCTCCTTGCACGAGATATTGTTCGCCATCGGCCTGGAAATTAATTTGCGCTGAGCTCTGCTCAAATTGAAGTGACATCGACTGAACAGCAGCTGCAACGATAGATTTTAGGTCAATCTCTGAGGTAGGAAGAATAGGTGAATTGTGCTCCGACACCGCATTTTTCAAGACGGAGTCCACCAGATGAGATAAACGCGATAATTCATGCTGCGATATTTCTAGATATTCTTGGGTTTTCGGGGATGATTTTTCACTAGCGGAAAAACTTTGCAGTGCTTCTAATGCCACTTTGACGGTAGAAATGGGCGTTTGCAGCTCATGGGTGATATTGCTAATCAAGTCTCTCCTCATTTCGGCAATCCGTGATTGTCTACGCAGGTTGCGATACATGAGCATGAAAGCGATGAGCGTCACCGAAATCATGAAAAAACTCAGAAGAATTTCTGGGATGATTTTTCGGAAAATGAGAGAGCGATAATCTGTGATGACCCCATATACTTTTTGGTCCGAAAAAACGTCGCGATAGCTGCGAGAAAGGAGTGGAGATTTCAGGCCAGCAACTTGGGTGGAGTCCATAAACTGCAAGCCAAAAGCAAGATCTTCCGATAGCAGCAGCGCACTGCCTTTTTGCTCGATCATTCCTAGTAATTCTGGCACAGGAGTTCGATCGTACATTATTTCAGGATCTGCGTGTTCGGTTTTAGATCGTTTATAAACCAGAGCAAGCGCACCGACGAATTGTTCGGCTGAACCACGACGATTTCCTCTTGGCCTCATTGATCGGCGGAGCGTATCTCTTTCGATCACCGTCGTCAAAACTTGTGACGAGTCAGCTAGGTGAGCCGTTCGTCCCGGCCTTCGCCGGGCGAATTGTGCAAAGGAATTTGAACTTAAGGAGTCTTCCAATTCCAACACAGCAGTGCGAAAAACTAGGGTGGCTTCACGTTGTAGGGCTGTGCGCTCTTTTTGATATGAAGCCCTGATCCAATAAGCGCTGATCAAAAGTAAGAGGAGGGTGCTCAGGAGCATGAGCCAAACAGTAGTGTCTTGGTGCCAGCGACGCATAGGTCAAAATTAGCTGGAAATTAACTGAGAAGCTGGTGCATTAACCTTAATTAACCAGAAAGCAAGATTAATTAACGGTGCTACTGCTTAAGAAGACCTAATTTTGTGTGAACGCAAGGTCTATTTAATAATCGTTTAGAATATCCAATATGAAAGTGCTTTTTTCCTTTTTCATCATTCTGGTAGCATGCCAAGTGAATGCTCAAACCCAAGGGACGATCATGTACGAAGAAAAGATAGATGTACATCGTCGCATGACTGGAGAGCGTGCTCAATGGAAGGATCGGGTGCCTCAATTTCGTACGACACATATGGAGTTGGTTTTTGATGACGATGAGGCGGTCTACCGCAAGAGCGAAACTGCTACCGAAGAAGCTCCTCCTCCAGAGGCGGGTGGGCGCGGCTTTCGGTTTCGTATGCGGGGTGGCGGCGGCAACGGAGTAGTCTATCTAAACTATCTGGAAGACCGACGAGTAGAGCAGCGCGAATTTTTAGACAAGAAATTTCTAATTCGGGGTGAGCCGGAGCGTCGTGCTTGGAAGATGACTGGTGAATCGATGCAGGTGGGACAGTACCTATGTCAAAAAGCCACCTTTCAAGACAGTACTCAGAATATCGTTGCCTGGTTTACGCCGCAAATTGCAGTGCCCCTCGGCCCAGCACAATATGCTCAGCTGCCTGGATTGGTGCTGCATGTAGACATCAATGAAGGAGAGCGCACGTACACCGCCCAAACCATCGAGCTCGATGAGGTCGACTCAAGTCTGCTTAAAGAGCCTACCAAGGGCAAGGAAGTGACCCATGAGGAGTTTCAGACCTTGGTTCGCGAAAAGATGAAAGAAATGCGGGGCAACAATCCTCGCAGGCCAGGACGTGGAGGTCGGTAAAGCGATGAGATCTAGAATTTGGTTTGGTCTACTGCTGGTCTTTGTCATCTCTGGCACGCTGCTGGCACAAGACAATAAGTACGTACAAGTAGAAGGAACGATACAGGATGAAGAAGGCAACGCACTTGCTAGCGCGACGGCGGTCATCCTAGATCCTGCTGATTCCACCATGATCAGTTTTGGCCTGGCAAATGACAAAGGAGACTTCCTGATGCGTCGCGTGAAGCCAGGAGATTACCTCTTGCAAGTCTCGTACGTTGGCCTAAAGACGCTCGAGAAAACGATTGTGGTGCCAGGTGCCGAAGAGCAGTATAATCTGGGGTTGCTGAAGCTTCAACCTGCGGCTTTGGATGAGGTCACAGTCACGGCAGATCGCATCCCAATGATGATCAATAAGGACACGATCATTTACAATGCAGCCGCTTTCAAGACTCAACCCAACGATGCGGTCGAAGAGCTTCTGCGGAAAATGCCCGGTATTGAGGTGGCGGATGATGGGACGATCACCGCTCAAGGAGAAGATGTCGAGTCGGTGCTGGTAGACGGCAAGGAGTTTTTTGGAGATGACCCGACGATTGCGATCAAGAATTTACCTGCACGTGCAGTGGCCAAGGTGGAAGTTTTTGACCGCAAATCGGACATGGCAGAATTTACTGGCATTGATGATGGTCAGGAAACCAAAGCGATCAATCTCAAACTAAAAGAGGACCACAAAAAGGGCTTATTTGGCACGGTGACTGGAGGCTATGGCACCGAAGACCGCTATGCGGGAAGCACCACGCTCAATCTATTTGATAAAAACACCCAGGTGTCATTTATTGGCATGCTGAACAATGTAAACCGGCAGGGTTTTTCCCCACGTGATTTTATTCAGTTTTCTGGAGGTATGGCCAATCTATTGAACAATAGTTCTGGTGGAGGACGACCGAATCTTGGCTCCGGCGGCGCCGCCATCTCCAGTGGATTGAGCAACGGTTTTGTTGAGACGGCAGCTACTGGGCTCACCCTCAACCACGAGTTCAGTCGCAAGACGAAAATTAATCTCAGCTATTTTTACAACAGCATTGAAAATACCATTGATCAAGTGACAAGGCGCGAAAACATCGGCGGGCAGCAGGGTCAGTTTTTTTCGAATGCGAGTGATCATGCGGTTACCAGTAATTTAGGCCATCGAGTCAACACAGTATTTGATCACGAAATCGACTCCTCGCAAAATTTGAAAATTCGTGGCAGTCTCTCCTTCAATAATTCCGCTCGGCTGGCAGACGGCACGACGATGGCTGAGACACTACAAGGTATGCCGATCAATCAAAGCCGGCAGAATAATGAATTAACTGGTGCGAATAGTTCTTACCAAGGCGCTCTGGTTTACCGCAAGAAATTTGCTCACAAGGGGCGTTCTTTTTCAGGCTCCGTAAATTTGCGTTCACAATCCAATGATCAAACGGCGCTGATCGAGTCGCTGCAGCGTTTTGCCAGTCGCCGGGATCAACCTGTTTTGCAGGACAGTTTGCTGCAAGACCAAGTGCAGATAAATACTGCCCAACGTTACGGCTGGACACTAAACTACTTGGAGCCCATCGGAAAAAACAAATATTTGGGACTGGAGTACACTCGATCAAATGATGCCAACGAATTGCGACGAGATGTATATGACCTTTTGGATGAGGGAGAGCTCATCGACGAGCTCACTAATCGATACAACCAAGACTACCTCTACGATCGGGCCGGACTATCTTTGCGCTGGCTCAAAGGGAAATCTAATCTGAGTGCAAATTTCAATATGCAGCGGTCTACCCTTGAAGGAGAGATTATCACCAGCGAATCACAGATCAGCCAGAAGTACATCAACTTCGTGCCGAGGCTGCGTTGGGATTTTGATATTGCCAGTGCCAAGCGGCTGAGTTTTAACTACTCAACAAATGTCAATGAGCCTTCTCTTACTCAATTGCAACCCATTGCTGACAATTCAAACCCACTTAATATTTATATAGGAAATCCGGATTTGCGTCCGTCGTATGCTCACCGTGCCCAACTGCGCTATTTTTCTTTTAGTCAATTCAGTTTGACTAATTTCTTTGCCAATGTTTCGGGCACGTACACCAACAATGCGATTGTCAATTCTCGCACGATTGATTCCTTGTTCCGCCAAGTGACCATTCCGATCAATGTGGATAATAATTATCGATTGAGTTCATACATTGGTTTTGGTACACCGATCAAGGCCATTGGTTTTCGCATCAACTCAAATCTGAATTATTCCTATACACGTAGCATAGTATCCATAAATCGCCAGCAAGATATTTCTAGGCGTAATAATTCATCGCTGGAATTGAGTTTTGACAATTTGCAGAAAGATGTAGTAGACCTTCGACTTGGAACTCGCTTTGGCATAAACCGCACAAGCTATGATGAGGGAGCCGGCCAAAATCAAGAGTATTTCAACCAGAATCACTTTGTAGACATAAATATCTCGCCCAATAGTCGATGGAATATCGGGAGTAGGTTTAATTATCGGATATATTCGGGGGGCACGCGTGCGGGTGATGTACAAGCCATCCCGCTTTGGGAAGCATCGCTGTCTGCCTTCGTCATGCGACGAAAAGGGGAAATAAAATTATCTGCCTTTGATATCTTAAATCGCAACGAAGGCATCGAGCAGAATGTGGACATAAACTACATTGAAGATGTACGCATAAATTCCTTGGGGCAATATTTTATGGTCAGCTTCACCTACGCCATCAATCAATTGGTAGAGCGTCGAGACAATAATCAGAGAGGCGGTTCCATGCGAATGATGCGAGGAGGAAGGCGCTAGGCGCCCCCTTGTCTGCGAGTACAAGGGGCTGAAGCCGCCTTGGAATGAGTACGTGGTTTTGATGAGTGGTTTGGTTCTTTTCGATGTGGGTTTAACTCATTGGTTGTGAATTGCCCGGGGCTCGCCTTGGAATGAGTATGTGGATTAATTTTTGAATATGTACTACTCTCGAGGTCGGAAAATAATTTGAAACCGGTACTCTATCCAAGGCGGTAATAACCCCTTGTCCGCGAATGCAAGGGGCTCGCCCCTTGGTATGAGATTGTAGTTATATTATTCCACTAAATCAAAATCCACCTCTGCACGCTCTAATCTTGCTTCGACCACTTCTACCTGGATGCGGTCTCCGATGCGGTATATTTTCCCAGATTTACGAGCGACGGCCTTGAGTCTATTTTCAGGGATGTCATACACCTCACTAAGTTTGTCGAAACTAACCATGCCTTCCACACCACTTTCGCGAAGCGCGACAAAAATACCGCTGTCGATAAAGCCGCTGATGTAGCCCTCGAAAGTCTGGCCAATGTACTGGCTGATGAATTCTATCTGTTTGAACTTGATGCTGGCCCGTTCAGATTCGGCGGCTTTGCGTTCCTGGTTAGAGATGTGGACGCATCTGACATCGAGATCATCTTTTTTTGCACGAAAATCAGCCGCCAAATTAAGCTCTAAAATGCGGTGCACCATGACATCTGAGTATCGACGTATGGGTGAGGTAAAGTGGGTGTAATGATCAAAACCCAACCCAAAGTGACCAATATTTTCGGTGCTGTAGACGGCCTTGGCCATCGTACGCACTGCCGATCGCTCTGCGAAAGCAAGGTTTTCATCCTCGAGTGCCGCAGCGTTTAGTTTGGCAAAGGAAGCCCGAATCTGGTCTGGGCTTTGATGATCAAATGTAAAGCCCAGTTCTTTTAGGAAAAGGGAATATTCGGCCAGCTTGGTTTGATCGGGAAGATCGTGAATACGGTACACAAATGGCACCGGTGGCTTAGCTTTCTTGGCGATGAATAAAGCGACCTCTTGATTTGCCAGGAGCATCAAGTCTTCAATCAGCAAGTTGGTTTCCTGTCGATGCTTAAGATGGATGGCAATGGGTTTGTTGTCTTCGTCAAGCTCAAACTGAAACTCTGGTGTTTCGAAAGTGATCCCACCTTTTTTCATCCGATCTGCACGAAGCATGCGGGCTATTTTTGCCACCTTTTGCAAGTCTTCGAGATGATCTCCTTCTTTTTTGTCGAGCACCTCCTGTGCTTCTTCATAGGCAAAACGGCGATCACTATGGATAATCGTCTTGCCAAACCAGCGATCCTTTACTTTTCCTTTATTGTCAAACTGGAAGATGGCAGAAAAAGTGAGTGAGTCTTCATCGGGACGGAGCGAACACAATTCGTTCGAGAGCATTTCGGGAAGCATGGGCGCAGTTCGATCTACCAGATAAACGGAGGTAGATCGCTTATAGGCCTCCTGATCCATGGCCGAGCCAGGTTTCACGTAGTGGGTGACATCGGCAATGTGTACACCTACTTCGGTGAGGCCATTGTCTAGAGTGCGACAAGAGATGGCGTCATCAAAGTCTTTTGCCGTCTTGGGGTCGATGGTAAACGTAGGTACCGGACGCACGTCTCGACGTCGACTTATTTCCTGCTCTGTGATTTTCTTTGGCAGATCTTCGGCTTCCTTGTTGACATGCTCTGGAAAGTCCATGCTGAAACCATGATCGGATAGGATCGAATTCATTTTGATTTCGTGCCTATCTTCCGGATCAAAGATGCGGATGACTTTGCCTCCAGGACTCTTGCGATGATCGTCCGGCCAGGAGGTCACTTCCACCATGACCGTGTCGCCTTCCTTAGCGCCGCCTTGATCATCAGGGTGGACAAAAATGTCGAAAGGAATGAGCTCACTGTCGGGCACCACAAAGCTGAAATTTCGGCTCCATTGGTACCGACCTACAAAGCGGTTGGTGGTATGCTCCAGAATCTGTTTGATGGTCCCTTCCAGTCGTTTGCCATACCGTCTGCCAAGCTCCACGATGACTTTGTCACCCTGCATGGCCTGCATGGTGCGTTTAGCGGGCACATACACATCCTGCTCGAGCTTCTCGCAAATGATAAAAGCTGCACCACTTCGGGTCAGATCGACATAGCCCTCGTAGGCTTCGGCTGGTTCTGACATAGAGGAGTCTCCCGCCAGTGCACGATACTTGCCATCTTTCACGTGCCGGATCTTACCATCACGAAGTAGCGTAGTGAGCGCCTCATCAACCGAAATTCGGCTGTTGGCGATTTTAAGTTTTTTGACCAGTTGCTTGGCATTTAGCCGCTTCTTGGGCTGGTCGGAGAGGGAGCGCAGCAGTATCTGCTGAAGCTTTTTAGCGGGCAGCTTTTGCCCTTTGATAGATTTGCTTCTTGACATAAGTAATTAAGAGTGTAAATATCCACTAATTGTCGATAGGATCGACCATCTGCAGGATATCTCCAGATTCGAGGAGCTCAAACTGAAAGTTGCGGCTGGTGCTGGGATCATACTTGCCTTCTGCGTCACCGATTCCTTCTACGACGCTGATCGTGCCTTCGCCATCAATGGTGGCCTGTCGCAACAGTAGTGTTTCGCCATTTGATTTAGAACCAGCAATGATCTGTTTTGCGATCTGCTGCCCCTTGGCATCAAAAGTGAAGAGCGTATAGCTGTAATCCATGATTGCAGCTTTCCAGACAACCAGACCTGTGAATTGTCCCATGCCTTCCAGTCGAAAGCAGGGCAGGTATTCTGTGTAGGGGTCGGGGGTTTCTTCTTGGACTAAGAAAGTATAGACGAAGTCTTCGGGTAGAATTCTGTTCTCACGAGAAAAAACAAAATGGGTTTCGTCAGTCAGCTGCAGGGGCAGATCTACCGTGGGAAAATAGTGCAGAAGATTGCGAAATGTGAGACGTGCTTTGGCCATATATCGGCAAGATGTTTTTTGATCACTTCCACAAAGGACAGGCTTTTTTGGAAAAGATCCTAATAGGTCTATTAAATCTTAGGGGAGTTATCATGTGCGACTGCCAGTAAGTTATGGTGCCAAGCAATGATAACATTGGACTTGGAGGTGGTGATCGACACGGTAACCACCGCTACCACTGGTACTTAGAAAAATATTGACGATGCATTCAAGAGTTGAACCCAAGTACAAGAATGAAAAGTAAAGGGCAGGATATTCACGCGCCAATGGTTTAGATTAATTCTAAATAGGCACTGAGACACGTCCAGTCCTGGTGGAGTTTTGTTAAGATACCGATTAAGGATAGTTTTAAGAGATTGAAAAAAAACGAGCATGTCGTGGTTCTCTAAATTTCTTACATCGTCGGTCGGCAAGAAGTTGATCATGAGCCTTACTGGGCTCTTTCTGATCATTTTTCTACTTGTTCATCTCATTGGGAATCTCCAATTGCTGGCAGATGATGGGGGCGAAAGCTTTAACATGTACGCCAAGTTCATGACCTCAAACCCGCTGATCAAAATGACTTCTTACGGGTTGTACTTCTTCATTCTACTGCACGCCATTCAGGGCTTGTTGATCTGGTCTAAGAATCGTGCTTCGGGAGGCAGCAAGCGCTACTCCGGTGGCCGCCCACTCAGTACCTGGGCTGGTCGCAATATGGCTGGGTTGGGTACGGTGATATTGGTTTTCATCCTCCTGCACATGTGGCAATTTTGGTTTCAATATAAATGGGGTGAAGTTGCCTCTGCCACCTACGATGGAGTGGAAGTGCGCGATCTTTACGAAGTAGTCAGACATGCTTTTCAGAATGTGGGTTTTGTGATTTTCTATGTGATCAGCATGATTGTCATCGCATTTCACCTGCACCATGGATTTCAAAGTGCTTTTCAGAGTTTGGGTCTCAATCATCAGAAATACACTCCGGCAATCAAAGCCATTGGCACTGCCTATTCGATCCTCATTCCTTTGGGATTTGCAGTAATCCCACTATATATACTTTTCGCAAAATAAAAATTCGGGTAGATGATTCTAGAAGGAAAAGTACCTCCAGGCGCATTGGACGAAAAGTGGACGAAGTACCGCTCCACCATGCCGCTGGTAGCGCCCAACAACAAGCGACGCATCGAGATCATTGTGGTTGGAACGGGCCTCGCAGGGGCTTCAGCTGCGGCAACCTTGGGAGAGTTGGGCTACAAAGTGAAGTGTTTTACTTTTCACGACAGCCCACGTAGAGCCCACAGTATTGCAGCTCAGGGAGGAATCAATGCCGCTAAAAATTATCAAAACGATGGAGACAGTGTGTACCGTCTGTTTTATGATACAATCAAGGGTGGTGACTACCGGTCGCGCGAAGGAAATGTGCATCGCCTGGCAGAGGCAAGTCGAGAGATCATAGACCAATGCGTGGCGCAAGGCGTGCCCTTTGCGCGTGAATATGGCGGCCTTCTGGCCAATCGTTCTTTTGGAGGGGTGCAAGTTTCACGCACATTTTACGCCCGCGGACAGACTGGTCAGCAATTGCTACTCGGTGCTTATCAAGCACTAGAAAGACAGATCTCGCTCGGGTCAGTGACCATGTACAATCGACATGAGATGCTCGACCTGGTCACCATAGACGGCAAGGCACGAGGCATCATTGCCCGTAATTTGCTCACAGGAAAACTAGAGCGTCATGCTGCGCACTCTGTGGTCATGGCTACTGGTGGCTATGGAAATGTGTACTATCTATCTACCAATGCAATGGGCTGCAATGTCAGCGCAGGCTGGCGAGCCGTGAAGCGCGGTGCACTCATGGCCAATCCATGCTATACTCAAATTCATCCGACTTGCATCCCGGTTTCGGGAGAGTACCAGTCAAAGCTGACGCTCATGTCGGAGTCGTTGCGAAATGATGGTCGGGTGTGGGTTCCTAAGAAGAAAGAAGATGTAGAGCGCATCAGGGAGGGCAAGCTCTCGCCGGTTGATATTGCGGAAGAAGATCGTGACTATTATTTAGAGCGACGGTATCCTGCCTTTGGCAATCTCGTGCCTCGTGATGTGGCTTCGCGAGCGGCAAAAAAGGCAACCGACGATGGCTTTGGTGTAAATAAGACAGGGCTGGCAGTCTATCTCGACTTTGAGGCAGCCTTTGAGCGCTACGGCAAATCTGAGGCTCATTCGAGTGGAGTGCACAATCCCGATGCAGCCACAGTTAGGAAAATGGGTCAAAAAGTGGTCGAAGCCAAGTATGGCAATCTCTTCGAAATGTATGAGAAGATCACGGGAGAAAACCCCTATGAGACGCCCATGAAAATATACCCTGCGGTACACTATACCATGGGTGGGATTTGGGTCGATTACAATTTAGAGACGAATATACCTGGCCTCTTCGCGCTAGGAGAACTAAACTTTTCTGATCACGGAGCAAATCGCCTCGGCGCCTCGGCACTGATGCAAGGACTGGCTGATGGCTATTTTGTGATTCCTTATACGATCGGTAGTTTTCTCTCCAAAGAGATTCGTACCCCTGCCATCTCGACAGATGATCCTGCTTTTGCTGCAGCTGAAGAGGATACTCGCAACCGAATTGATCAGCTCCTCGCTGTACAAGGAAAGCAAACGGTCGACCAGTTTCATCGTCGCCTGGGGTTGATTATGTGGGAGTACTGTGGTATGTCACGCAATGCCACCGGTCTGCAGGAAGGGCGCAAACAGATTCAAGAATTGCGTGCAGAATTTTATCAAGATGTGCGCGTGCCAGGATCGACCATGGAGTTTAATCCGGAGCTGGAAAAAGCCTTGCGGGTAGCCGACTTCATGGAGCTTGGAGAGATGATGATGGAAGATGCACTGAATCGCGAGGAATCGTGCGGAGGTCACTTTCGTGAGGAATATCAATCAGCAGAGGGTGAGGCCAAACGCAATGATGAAGACTTTACCTACGTCTCGGCTTGGGAATGGAAGGATGGAGATGATTCGGTCTTGCACAAAGAACCTCTGGTCTTTGAGAATGTAGAATTGAAAACGCGTAGCTACAAGTAAAAAAAACATGAAGCTAAACTTGAAAGTATGGCGCCAGAAGAATGGCCAAGCCAAAGGTGGGTTTGAGACACACCAAGTGGTTGCTGATGAGCATATGTCTTTTCTGGAAATGCTTGACGTGCTAAACCAGGATCTAATCATAGGTGGAAAAGAGCCGCTGGCTTTTGAGCACGATTGTCGAGAAGGAATTTGTGGTGCCTGCAGCATGGTAATAAATGGGAGACCACATGGCCCCAACAAGGGTACCACGGCTTGTCAGCTTCATATGCGATCTTTTAAAGATGGAGATACGATTCACATCGAGCCCTTCCGTGCCGCTTCGTTTCCCGTCATCAGAGATTTGGTGGTGGATCGCAGTGCTTTCGACCGGATTATTGAAAGTGGTGGGTATGTGTCTGTAAATACGGGTCAAGCACAGGATGCAAATGCCATTCCGGTGGAAAAAAATCAAGCTGGAGAGTCGTTTGATGCAGCCACCTGTATCGGCTGTGGTGCTTGCGTGGCAGCTTGTCCCAATGCCTCGGCCATGCTCTTCGTTTCTGCCAAGGTAAGTCACTTGGCACTCTTGCCACAAGGGCAGGTAGAGCACGAAAACAGAGTACAATCTATGGTGACTCAAATGGACAAGGAGGGTTTTGGTGCGTGCTCTAATACGTATGCCTGCGAAGCGGAGTGTCCCAAAGAGATTTCAATCGAGAACATCGCGCGACTAAATCGGAGTTATTTGGGAGCGAGCTTAAGTTCAAAATAATTAATAACCAAACCTCATTCCAAGGCGGCTATAGCCCCTTGACGCAATTGGGTTGAAACCACATTGGATAGAGTCCGGTAATAAATACAGGCAGGCTTGGGAATCTCCTGCATCCACATTGGAATCACTCAAAGGATAATTAACAACCAACCTCATTCCAAGGCGGCTATAGCCCCTTGAAATTCGCAGACAATGGGTTAAAACCACATTGAATAGAGTCCGGTAATAAATGATAAAACCCCACAATTTATTTGCGAACACGAAATAATTCATGCTGATCATTGTTGTTGATGACCAGTACCGTGCGAGGTCCAACCAACTGCAAATTTCGCACATCACCATCGGCTTTAAATCCGGTCTCAGCGCTCGACCTGGATACAAAAGATCCTTTTCCGTCACCTTTGAGAAAGACACCGACCCCAGCATCGGAGCGGGTGGTTTCAATTTCCGACATGTGATTATTGCCGGCAAGCAATAGATCTTTATGATCATCTCTATCAAAATCCTCGTATAATATTCCAGTAACCGGAGATTGTTGGACCACATTGTCAAAGGGAGTGAAGACAAAACTGCCTTGCCCTTCATTGATAAATATGCCGGAACGAAATTCGACTGCCGTATAGTGCAAAGCGGAATTTATACCCGGGCCAATAATGCTTTCCAAATCGGAGTGTGCAAACTCCTCATACGTCGGGATTTTTTGCGCCAGATGTGGTAGTTGCTGGGTGGCACACGTCTTGCCCCGGACGGGCACTTCGTCGCCCTGGTAATATTTAGCCAGGATGACATCGACCGTGCCATTGTAGTCAAAGTCATTGGTGTAGACGTGCAGTGGTTTTTGCAGCGAAGCGTGTAGCTTATAGTTGAGCCCTAAATTGCCGGCTACGATGTCTTGATCTCCATCATTGTCAGTGTCAGCAACGCGTAACCTGTTCCACCAGCCCGTTGTGGCAGCGAGATCTCCATGTAGCTCGCTTCGACTCAAAGTGCCATTTTCATTTAGCCAAACCTCGAGACCCATCCACTCACCCGTCACCAATAAATCTGCATCCTCATCAGCATCGATATCGCACCATATGGCGTCGGTGACCATGCCGCATCTTGCCAGCCCCGGAGCTAGCTGGTCAGTCCTATTCGTCAGCCTACCGTCTTCATTGATCAGTAGAAGACATGCTGCCGGTACTGGGTACTGGCTGGAAACTACTCGGCCACCGACAAAAAGATCCAGATCGCCGTCTTGATCATAATCATGGGGTTTGACGATCGAGCCAGCTGCCGCTGCCTGTGGTAGTATTTCTAGCGATTTGGTAAAGTTGCCATCACCATCATTGAGGTATAGTCGGTCCATGAGAAGCCTCGACTGGGTCGGAAACTCATAGCTGCCACTAACTACATAAAGATCTTCATCACCGTCGCCGTCAAGATCAAAGAAGGCAGCTCCGACATCCTCACGTTGCTTATCGCGCAAAAAATCTGGGCTCGCCTTAACAACGAATTTTTCTTCTGCTGTTCCGAGCAGTAATTGTCCCGCCTGTTCATGTCCACCTCCGAGATACAAGTCATCGATCCCGTCTTGATTTACATCGCCGACAGCGGTTGCTGGACCGGTTTGAGATAATTTATGAGGCAGCAGGATTTGCAATTGATAATCATCAAAAGATGGATCCTCGTGTCGAAAATCAAATGCTTGTGTTGAAAAAAGAGCTGGTTTAGGATTGGTTGCTGAGGATGATGGAAGTGGAGAATTTGCATCGCCATATTCACAGGTTATTGTGGAATTAATCCTTGGAGACGGTATGATCTGTTCTTTTCCATCGGGCCACCTGATGGTCAATGCTTCGATGGTTGTGAGTGGGCTATGTCCGAAATGGATTTTAGCTGATACCGAGGAGAGGAAACCCCGGCTCGCAATTTGCTGCCTGATCAGGGTAGAGCCATCGGATAGTTTTGCAGTAACGAGGGCTCCCACACCAAATGAGTTTTGGGATGGCCCATTAAGGATCACCTGCAGAAAATTACCTTGACCGCGTTCAGCAGCATTATTTTTTAATAAGGTGGCTTCCTCATTAATATTATTGATGACAAGATCAAGATCGCCATCATTGTCTAAATCTGAATATGCTGCGCCATTTGAAAAAGAAGGTATCGAATCGGTCCAGGTCGATGAGACATTCGAAAAAGTGAAGTCGCCATTATTGCTGAAAAAATAGTTGGCGAGTTTCTGCTGGGGTAGCATTTTTGTGTAGGTGAGAAAGTCTTCGTCCGTGGGTTTGCGTTGATTACTCCGCAACAAGGCAAGAATCTCGTTATTGGCATCTCGATCAATGACATCACGAAAAACTCCGTTGGTCACGAAGATGTCATTAAACCCATCGAGATTAAAATCAGCGAGGAGGCAGGCCCAACTCCAATCAGTATTGGCAACTCCTGCTAAATTGGCAATTTCACGATAGGTGGCATCGCCATTATTTATTTGCAGCATATTGTGCATGTACTGGTGATGGTAGTCTTTGTCCACCATCTCTGCAAAGCGGTCGACCGGCGTCATCGCCATGGTGGTTTTGGAGCGCACGTAGTCTTCTGGGTTCATATCGAGGGTGTAAACATCCATGAGCCCGTCATTATTAATATCACCTATGTCGCCTCCCATGCTATTAAACGACATGTGTTTGAGGACATCGTTTCGACCTTCTGAAAAAGTGCCGTCTTGATTGTTGAGGTAAACAAAATCAGGTATGCGGAAATCATTGCACACATAAATGTCCAACCACCCATCTTGATTAAGATCTCCCACCTGTGGATTGAGACCAAACCCGATGTCGGGCAAAATACCTGAACTAACGGAAGCGTCTACAAAATGACCACTGCCATCATTCTTGTACAATTTATCACTGCCTTTTTTTGCCTGAGTACTTGGATCGGTCTGTGCCTGAACGAGATCCGCAACTTCTGCTTCCTTGTCCTGAAAATCCGGAGCGTTGGCAATGTAGACATCAAGATCGCCATCGTTGTCACAATCAAAAAAAGTAGAGGTGATGGATCGGTTTTTATCGGCGAGGCCGAATGCATCGGCACGCTCTGTAAATGTCAGATCTCCGTTGTTGATGAAGAGTTGATTGGCAAACTGGTCTTCTATCCAGCCGCCTTGCGAAATATAGATGTCCAAATAACCATCTGCATTGACATCGGCTACGGCAACACCAGCAGCAAATCCAGTACTTTCAGTAATTCCTGCTTTCGTGGTAACGTCTTCAAACTGAAGCGCATTATTTTCTGCTGTTTTATTTAGGAATAATTTGTGACCAGCTGTGTTGGAGATAAAAAAGAGATCATCCCAGCCATCGTTGTTGAAATCTGCTGCAGCAACTCCACCACCGATATAGGTGTACATATATTGGTAGTAATTGGAGGTGAGTGATTCTTCCAGCTGATTCATAAAATTTATTCCGGACTGCGTGGCAGGGATGCGGCTAAATAGCTTGGCAGAATTATTTTCTAGAGAATCACATGCACCGAAACCCAATAAAGTGATGAGGAAAATCACTGCCCAGATGATATATGCTTGTAATCTAGATGTATACAATTTGTGGATGCAGGTTGCTGATTCGTCTAAAGGTACGAGTCTCACAAAAAATGAAATTCAAAGTGGTATAAAAAAATAGCGATGAGCAAAATAGTTGCTCACCGCTGTGTCTGTCTGCTGCTAAATAATGGAATCGTCTACTAGCCGCCCTGCAGGTTGGGGAGCTGCAATACTTCGTCAGGAGGCAAGGGATGAAAGTAATTATCAGTCTCCAAGGATCCCTGAATCGGGTTGGAAGGTTCGGTGAGCGGCTTGGGTGACGGATTGCCATCGGCATCAAAGGCAGTGCCAATAGATACCTGTGGATTTCGATTACTCAAAGCTTCCTTTACACGTTCCATACGGACGAGATCAAACCAGCGCAGATACTCTCCCGCGAGCTCCCATTTCTTCTCGGTATATGCCAGCTCGGCGATGTCGCCATCGGTGAGGTCCACGCTTGCATCAGGAGCGTCGGCTGGCAGGGCTTCGGACCTTCGTCTCACCATATTCAGTGCTTCCCAAGCGTCTGCTGTGACATTGCCAGATCTTCCGGATGCTTCTGCATAGATTAAGAGCACTTCTGCATAGCGCATATAGTAGTCACTACGCGAGTTTTGAAAACCATTGAAAATGTTGTCCTCAAAAGGTCCGGTGATTTTGCGAAAGACAGGATTTTGCTGATCCTTAAATTCTGTCCAGGGCACGAAACTTGCGGCATTTGCGACATCGGCCGTGACCTTACCATCGGCATCCAAAGGAACTTCTCTATGGTAGGTTGCATCTTTGCGCGGTCCTTCCGGAAAATCTTCAAAGAAACGGATTTCTGCAAATGACTCTTGCCAACCTCCAAAATCCCCAGGAAGGCCTAATTTCCCCGTTTTGCGATTACCGAGACCACATGGCTGGCAGTGTGCAAGGGTAAAGACTCCTTCAGAATTTGCCGATCCGGCCAATGTATAAAGCGTGTTCATGTCTGGTACAAGGGCAAATCCATGACTACTTGCATTGTCAATCACTTGCTTTGCGCTGGAGGCAGCTTGAGCATACTTGGAATTGTCCTTGGCAGGAAATCCTGCCCAGTCAAGGTAAAGCCGGGCGAGGAATGCACGGGCAGTGCCTTTGTTGGGTCGAGTGGCTCCAAGGTTACTTGTCACGGGAAGCAGCGACTCTGCCATCAGAAGATCACTTTCGATTTGTCGGTAAACATCTTCTTGCGAAGAAAGACCAATTTCTAGATCCACCGTAATATCGAGAACCAAGGGGATGCGGCCATGGTTTCGTGTCATGTGATGGAACAACATGCCTCGAACAAAATGGGCTTCTCCGACAAGTCGATTTTGAGCATCGGCCTCGGTAAGTTGCACGCCCTCTATATTCACCAAGACAGTATTTGCTGCCCGAATCGCTTGATAGACTCCTCGCCAGGTATTGGCCAGACGAGCGTTGGATAGACTGACCGATCGCTGATCATACTCGCGAAAGTCGGCTTTGTTACTTGCACGGTGGGTAGTGAGATCATCTCCCGACCAGCCATTCACAAAAGCTGTTGTCATACGCAGGGCTGCCCACATACGATTGTACATCCCAGTTACACCCAGGTCAAGTTCAGCCAGGCTTTCGTAGGGAAGTACGGCGAGTTGCGATACGCCGGGATCTTCATCGAGTTCAAATTGATCACAACCCAAATATAAGGTGGCTATGCCTATGACAGCCAGAGCGGTAATCGCAGAACGGATTGATTTATAAATAGTCATAGTTTTCATGCTATTACTTATTTTGATATTCATGCTTTTTTAATTAAAAACCCAATTTTGCACCGATGGTAAATGTGCGTGGATTTGGATATGCGCCAATATTGATACCCGGAGCAACATCTTCATTTCCCTGATTACCCTTGCGCGAAGACAATTCAGGATCATATCCAGAATAGTCTGTGATCAGAAAGAGATTCTGGCCACTCGCATAAACCTTCAAAGAAATATCACGATTTGTCGAAAGGTTATCAAAGGTATAGCCAAGATTTAGATTGCTCAGGCGGATAAAATCCCCCTTCTCAATGTAGCGTGATGAATTGTAAAATTGAACTGTTGCGGGAATATCGGTCTCGTTGGTTGGTGTCCATTGATTGATCTGATCGGCTGCCAGAAAACTACGTGAATCACCAGCTCCGCCGGTGATCATAGCCTGCTGAATATTGTAGACATCAAACCCATGCATACCTTGCAAGAAAATATTCAGGTCAAATTTTCCCATGGAAATATTGTTGCTGAAGCCCCAAACTGTCTTAGGTGTTCCATTGCCAATGGCTCCAAAAACAATTTCTCCATCGGCATCTCTCAAGTATTTTGGATCACCCGGATTTTTGCCAAATTCTTCTGCTTGAGAAGCTTCACTGGTTTTCCAAGTACCTAGAAAAGTTGCGCCTTGAAACTGTCCGAGTGGCTGTCCGAGCTCAATAATATTGAGTACTCGACTCTGACCTCCAGGTGAGGTATAAAGACCATTGATGATCTCTAGATCATTGTACAGATTAGTTACTTCGTTCTTGACAAAGGAAAGGGAGAAATTAGCATCCCAGTTGAAATTGTCCGTATTGATGATGGTGTATCCCAACGAAAGGTCAATACCCACATTTTTCACTTCACCTACATTCTGATTGATGATACCTCCACCAAACGTATTGGGTACGGGGACCGCCAAAAGTAGATCGGTCGTATTCTTGGTAAAGAATTCTAAAGTGACATTTCCTCTTCCTTCCAAGATTCCGAGATCAACCCCAAAGTTTGTTTGTGTGGTGGTCTCCCAAGTCAAATCTGCATTTTCAAAACTGGTCAAGACAGAACCTGGAGATGCCGAGGCAAAGTCAAAAGCAAACGAGTTGAAACCGAGGCGGCCGAACGTACTGTAGGGTCCGATGTTTTGGTTACCAACCTGTCCCCAACCGGCTCTGAATTTTAAGCTACTTAAAACATCTGAGCTAACCAGTAGTTGATTGAGGTTGTACGCGACAGCTACAGAAGGAAAGAAACCCCACCTTTTGTCTTTGCGAAAGACAGAGGTTCCATCATAGCGACCCGTTGCGGTGACATAAAAATTATCGTCAAGAATGTACTCTGCCCTTAGCATGTACGAGGATAATTCTCTTTCGGAAAAATTATTCACAACCGTCTGGCCGGCATTCGGAGCCAACTCTGCAAAGTAAAATCCTTTCGGAAGACTAAGATCATTGGCATTATATCCATTAAGCGAACTGCGCCCATTGGAATATTCTTGCACACCAGTCAGCTTGAGGTCATGACGACTGCCGAAGGTGTTTTTCCAGGTCAGAATATTACTGATTTGATAGGAGGTAAATTTATTATTGCGGAAAGAGGTATGGGGCAAGAAATCATCCCCAACCTCAACGTCATAAATTTCTGAATTAAAATTATTTAATTGAGTACCAGCTGTCAGTGTATACGAGAAATTGTCCGTGATGTCCCAGTTGACATTTAAAGCGGAGCTCAGTTTTTCATCTATGATCCTGGCATCACTCTCGTCAAGTGTGCGGATTACGTTGTCGTTTAGTGATCCTATTCCCTTTATCGAGCGTAGATTGTATTCTCCGGCATCGTTAAATATAGGGGTAGTTGGATCCCATGTCAACGCCTTGGCCACCAGGCTGCCTTGGCCATTGCCGGCAAAGCCGAAATCATTTTCTCGCTGGCCGCGCGTAGCGTATAGATTGAGTCCGATATTTAACCGCTTACTCACTTGAGCAGCAAGATTTGATCTCAGCGAAAGCTGCTTGTAACCTGTATTGGTTACGATCCCCT
>CAJQNM010000775.1 GCA_905479665.1 uncultured Saprospiraceae bacterium | reverse complement strand
CATCTCTGGTTTTCTTTCCTGAACCTTTTGTCTCCAGGCCAGCACGAGAAATGCGATGACCGGTAGACCAAATGATGCCCAATACAATGGACGCAGGATAAGGGGTGGGCGTTGGCGTTTCACTTTGCCCTCCATCCGATAGTGCCCCCAGCTGTCATTTTCTTGCGCGACATCGAGATTGTTGTCGCTAGGCTGCTTTTTTTTGCCTGCGCTAACCAGGACAGTGAGTGAATCGGAAAACGTTATAAATTGCCCCAGGTCTGGGTCGAGATAACTCAGGGCTGGGATGATCTCAAAACTTCCTGCCTGCTTAAAGGTGAGCAGGTACTCAAAGACCTTTTCACCACGAATCGAGTCGGTTGCATTGATCATCCGCTCCAGGGTGGTCTTGGGGTCGTACGACTCCACTCCGGGAGGTAGAGTCAACTTAGGTGCCCGAATGGTTTTGACATCTCCGTTTCCGGAAAAACGTACGGCCAGAACAACTGCATCATCCGTGGTTGCTCTCTGCCGACTCAGTTGCTGGGCCACTTTAAATTGGCCCACGGCACCAATAAAATTGTCTGGAGCACCTACATAGGGAGATTGGACTTGCAGTGTCAGACCATTGGAGGTAAGGTTCTTGCGATCATAACTCATCGAGGAGAAAAAACCACCAAAACCATTGCGGCGTTTCTTTTGAATGCCCACCTGGAGCACCATAGGTTCAATTTCAATCCGACCACTTTGCTGGGGGAAGAGGGCCACCTTGCGCAGCACTTTTGTGCTGTAGTTTATGCCATTGACCTCGGTAGAAACAACAGGTTCTTTATACGCGTCCATGGCTTGAGCAAAGCATGCCTCATAAGGGCTCTCCGAGATGATATTAAAATTGTCGATGTTGATACGGGTATAGATCCGATACCGGACGACGACTTGCTCTCCTATATAGACCTCACTGCTATCAATTTCTGCCCGGAGGAAAAAACCTGATCCGGCTTTTAGATCGGCCAATGTTGCGGGATCGTTCGCTTTGGTGACTTTGATCTTCAGGCTATTGGATAAAATGGTTTTGCCGCCAGCGACAATGCTCGCCCCAGGTATCTCATAGGTACCCTCTTTTACTGCCTGAATGGTAAAATTGTAGCTGGTTTTCTTGGAGCCTTTGCCATTGACGATGGTCTGCTGGAAAGATCTCATCGGTCCGCTCACTACTCGAAGTGGCCTGAAATCTGGAGCGGCAAAGTTTTGCCCTTCCAGATTATTTAGCGTGAAAGAGACTTGAAAGGTGCTTCCGGCCGGGATGGAACCGACATCTGCAGTAGCTACGAATGGACTTTGAGCGGAAGCTGCAAGCCAGCACAGCATCCAGGTCGCGACCAGCACAAACACCCTCATATTTTCCTGGTTTTCAGTTTGGGTTTTGCAGGAGTGTGCTGCCAGAGAGAATTTGGATCGGCTGATTCCTCTATGACCCCGTGGCGCGTGGGAGCATCGCCACTTTCCGGGAGAACGGAAATTTCAACGGGACCAGATTCTAGTGTGCCCCCATCTCCCGTTTTTACGTACACAGGCCCTAGGTAAAACACTCCCGGCTCCGGAGCCCTTAGCCAGTAGCTATGACTGATACTGCTGGCGGACTTCCCATTGATAAATTGGAAGCTTGAGGATTGATTTGGTCCGCCCACGATTTCAAATCCGGCAAAATCTGGGCGCTCAATTTGCCCATCGATATTCTTCAGGAGAAATTTCACTTCGAGGATGTCTCCCTGTGCGATGGTATCACTACCGACCATGACCACAAATGTATCTACTGCAGTAGCTGCATGGATCAATGAGGAAATCCCAATCATAAGTGTGGTAAGGAAGGCCTTCATCACCAGTCTTTAGCTTTCTTTTTTTCCGGTGTTCCTTGTCGCATTTTTTCTTGTACTTTTTGGTCCTCTTCTTCGATAATTTTTAAGAGTTGCATGGCTTGCTCCTTAGAGAGTTGCTGCTCTTGTTCTTGCGGCTCTGGCTGCTCTTGGGGATTGTCATCTTCATCGCCTTGCGACTGTTGCTGTTGCTGCTGATCTTGCTGCTGCTGTTGTTGTTGCTGATCTTGCTCGTCTTGGTTCTCCTGTTCTTCCTGATCCTCCTGCTGCTGTTGTTGCTCCTGCTGCTGCTGCTGCAACTCACGCATGGCCATTAGCAAATTTTGTTTGGCATGCAGATCATCTGGATTTAATTTGAGGGCCTCTTTGTAAGCATTGACACTTGGCTCAAACTCGCCATTGAGGTATTTGGCATTTCCCAAATTGTACCACGAATCAGCTTTGACCCGATCATCGGAAGCGAGATCACGGGCTCTTTCAAATTGTTCTGAGGCATCCTCGTAGCGTCGCTGTTTGAAAATCGAATTACCTAAGTTAAAAGTCCCTTTCGAGGTGGGTTCCAGTAGACCAGATTTTCGGTAAGCCTCTTCCGCACGGAGAAATTCTTTCTTATCATAATTTCGATCTCCTTCACGCCGCAGATCATGGGCTTGACCATTTTGTGCCACGCCAGGCAAAGCAACCACTACGGCGAATAAAACGGTCAGATAAAACAATTTGCTAATCATAGGTTGAACCATCTTTTTCCATTAACGAAAAGATTGTTGGCAATGATCCATTCGAGCAGTAAAAATATAAGACTTAAGCCGAGAAAAAGCTGGTAGTAGCTCTCGTATTCGGTAAAAGAACGCTCCTCGTACTCTCTTTTTTCCATCTGGTTTACCCGGGCCTTTATGGATGCGAGCACATCAGCCTCGTTGCTGAGATTAAAATAATGTCCCTCTCCAACAGAGGCCAACTCTCGCAAAAGAGTCTCGTTGAGTCTGGTGCGCACGGGCTGACCGTCGCTGCCTCGTTTCCAATCGTTCTGACCATTGGGAGTTCTAATCGGAATAAAGCTTCCCTCAGCAGTACCGACGCCAATGGAAAAGATGGCCAGGCCCCCATTCGCGGCTTCCTCGGCCTTTGCTAGTGCCTCTGTGTCGTGATCCTCTCCATCGGAGATGATGATCATCGACTTATGGTATTTTTTGCCCTGTTCAAAATTTTCTAGGGCGGTTGTAATGGCATCTTCCAGCGCAGTGCCCTGGGTCGAGGCGAGGCTAGGACTTGCCGATCGGACGAACAACTGTGCCGCTGCATAGTCTGTGGTAAGCGGCATCTGGAGATACGCATTGCCGGCAAAAAGAATGAGACCAATGCGCTCGCCCCGCAGCTCTTCAATCAAATTTTGCGCAAATCTCTTCGCGACCTCCATGCGATTGGGAGCAATATCTTCACAATACATGCTGGTGGAAATGTCAAGTGCTACGAAGATGTCGGAGCTGCGTGTTTTTACTTTTTCTCGCTTGGCCCCCCATTGTGGATTGGCCCACGCCACTACCCCACAGGCAAAAGCCAGGAGCGTCAAAATGCTCATCCAGCGATACCGTCGCGGACTTATTTTCTCCGCTTGATCTTCGATAAGGGCCATGTCACCGATGCGGGCTTGCTGACCCAGGTACCAGCGCCACCCCAGCCAGATCAGAGCACCAAGCGGCAGCAAAGCGATAAGCAAATAGAGGTACTCGATATGTTCGAACCGAAACATAATCAGGGAAACGACTTTAGAACGGTTTTGCTCAAGATAATTTGCAGGAGAAGAAGGATCAATCCCCAGCTCAAAAACCCGGCATATTGATCATGATATCTTTTGAAGGAGGTCACTTCACGCTCCGTTTTTTCGAGCTGATCTATTTCATTGTAGATGGTCTCCAATCCTTGCTCACTCAATGCACGGAAATATTTCCCTCCGGTGGTTTCGGCAATGCTGCGCAGTAGAGGTTCATTAATCATCACTCTGGCATAGTCAAAAACATAGCTGCCATCACTGCGCTTGCCCTGAGGAGTGAGCGCCATGCCCTTGCTCCCGACTCCGATGGTGTACACACGGACATCGAGCTCCCGTGCCATTTCCGCGGCTGTCATCGGTTGGATGTACCCGGTGTTGTTGTCACCATCCGTGAGGAGAATGATCACTTTACTTTCGGCATCGCTGTCCTTGATGCGATTTACCGCAGTGGCCAGGCCCATGCCGATGGCGGTGCCTTCTTCCAAATTTCCGCACTGCAACTCGCTGAGAAATCTTTGGACAATCTTGAGGTCAGTAGTCAGTGGGCACTGCGTAAAAGATTCTCCAGAAAACACTACGAGGCCCACTCGGTCGTGTGTACGCTTATCAACAAAGTCTGCAGCGACCCGCTTGCTCACTTCCAATCGATCGGGCTTGAAATCGCGCGCCAGCATACTGCTAGAGAGGTCCATTGCGAGCACGATATCGATGCCCTCAGCAGTTACTTCTTCTTCCCTCAGCACCTGTTGGGGCCTGGCCAGGGCGAGGACGATCAGTGCCAGCGAAGCCAAGAACAGGATTGGTAAGAATTTTCTGCCCAACATGCGCCAAGATTTTTGCGCCGGTAGATTTGCGAAACTACCTACTTGAAAGGCGGCCGGTTTATGTAGGCCCGGCTTGAAATGAAAAAACGCAACCAGTGGCACGAGCAAAAGCAACAAAAGGTACCACGGATTGGCAAATTCGATATGTTGCAGTGATTGCACTATTCTTCTTCGTCGGGTTGGTGAGTGAATGCACGGGTATCACGCACAAAGTCTTCTGCACGCTGCATAAAATCCTGATGAATCGTGACCTCAGGGGTGGCCTTGGCAAATTTGATCAGGTCGGCCATGTTTAAGATATGGTTTAGGTCAGCCATTTGTGCGGGATTGACGGCACTCTGCTCCAGAGACCTCAAAATCTCTGTGGTCGTAGATTCCAATGCAGGTATCTGAAACTTCTCTTCGAGATACCAACGTATGATATGGGTGAGTTCGGATTGATAGGCTTTGATCCGTCCCGACTGCCACAATTTCTTTTGGTTGAGCTCAGACAGACGACGCAGGGCAATTTCATCAGGTGGAATAGGGACCTCGACGATCACTGGTTCTAGCTGCTGCTTCTTGGGTCGCCATAAGAAAAACGCAAGAGCAGCCAAGAGAGCAACGACACCAAGGATGTACGGGAGAAAATCGCGGAGATTGAGTGGCTCTTTGCGAATTTCGCGCAGGGGAGCCAGGCCGGTAGAATCGATCGTAATGCCATATACTTCGATGGCAAGATTGTTAGAGTATATCGTGTCGGTTTCTCCTTCATTTGAAAATTGCAAGGGAAGCGGAGGGATGATGATATATCCAGTATCAAATACCGAAAAGTAGATGTCCCTGATGCTTTCTGATCCAGTGTGGCGCCACGGGGTGGCACCCAGCGGCTCGATGTTGGAGTCTTGCCACGCATCAAATAGGATGGTATCTACTTGATTGGGTGCGATGCCCATCACTCGCAGGTGCATGCGGCGTTGATCACCAATGAGCATGCGATTGCTATCCAGTGCGATTTCAAATTGCTGAGCGTAAGTGGAAGAGAGCATTCCACCAAGGAGGAGGGACAGTATGGCTGAGGCTCGTCCGATCATCGAGCTCGCTGTTTGAAAAACTTACGTAATACCAACTCGTAGGAGCCTCCGATCTCTATGTGGACAAGGTCTGATCCCCTTTTTTTAAAGGAATTTTCTATTGCTTTGGCATGCTTGGAAAATTGATCTGCATGCTCGCGACGCAGCGAGGCATCTGAGGTATCGAGCCAGCGTATGGCTCCGGTCTCTGCATCTCGGATATGCAAGATTCCTGCATCCGGGAGTTCTTTTTCAAATGGATCATATACATGCAATCCAATCAGATCATGTCTACGGGAAGCAATTTGCAGAACCTGATCGAAGGATGGCGCGTAAAAGTCAGTGAGCAGAAAACAGATGCTGCGCTTCTTGATCACATTATTAAAATACTCGAGGGCGGCTTTGATATCCGTACCGTTGCCGACACTGCGATCTTCAAGTAATTCACGAATGATCCTCAAGATGTGCTTCTTCCCCTTCTTCGGTGGAATAAAGAGGTCGATCCCCTCAGAAAACAAGATAAGCCCAACCTTGTCATTATTGTTGATGGCCGAAAAAGAGAGAACCGCGCAGATCTCGGTGATTAAGTCTTTGCGCAGTTGACCACGTGTGCCAAATCCGGAAGAAGGACTCACGTCGACGATGAGCATCACAGTGAGTTCTCGCTCCTCCTCAAAAACTTTGACATGCGGAGTACCTGTTCGAGCGGTCACATTCCACTCGATGTTGCGGACATCATCTCCGTAGTGGTAGTCTCGCACTTCGCTAAATGACATGCCCCGGCCTTTAAAGGCACTGTGATACTCCCCAGAGAAGAGCTCATTGCTGATGCCCTTGGTCTTGATTTCAATCTTGCGTACTTTCTTAAGCAGCTCGCTGGTTTCCATGTCGTGCGGACTGGGTAGGGTTACGGTACTTCAACTGCATTGAGAATCTGGCGAATAATGTCCTCACTGGTCACATTTTCTGCTTCCGCTTCATAGGTCAGACCGAGACGGTGGCGCATGACATCGAGACACACCGCTCGCACGTCTTCGGGAATGACAAAACCTCGGCGCTGGATAAAGGCATAGGCTTTAGATGCCAAGGCAAGGTTGATGCTGGCCCGAGGGCTACCTCCGTATTCAATCAATGGTGCTAGGCTCGCTAGATTTGCTTGCTCCGGATCTCTGGATGCGAAGACAATGTCAAGAATGTACTGCTCGATCTTATCATCCATATAGATCTTGCGCACCGTCTTTCGTGCCTTGATGATCTGCTCTTGGTCGACCACTTGCGAAATTTTGCCAAAATCATCATCATTGAGATTTCGCCGAATGATCTGACGCTCATCCTCCTTGCTTGGATAGTCAATTTTCACCTTGAGCATGAAGCGATCCACCTGGGCCTCCGGGAGGGGATAGGTTCCTTCCTGTTCGATTGGGTTTTGCGTGGCGAGGACTAAAAAAGGTTCCTCAAGTTGATAGGAGGTATCTCCAATCGTGACCTGCCTCTCCTGCATGGCCTCCAAAAGAGCGCTCTGTACTTTGGCGGGGGCTCTATTTATCTCATCAGCGAGCACAAAATTTGCAAAAATAGGTCCCCGACGCACAGTAAAATCACTCTTTGCCGGATTGTAGATCAAAGTGCCAATGATATCTGCAGGCAACAGGTCAGGGGTAAATTGAATACGGCTGAAATGGGCATTGATCGCCCCCGAAAGAGTCTTAATTGCCAAGGTTTTTGCCAGGCCAGGTAAACCCTCCAGTAGGATGTGGCCCTTGGTGAGCAAACCCAGCAATAACCTTTCGATCATGTGGTTTTGACCCACAATGACTTTGGCGGTCTCCGACAGCAGTGTCTCCAGAAAGGCACTTTCGATGTGGATCTGCTGATTGATCGCTTCGATGTCTATCGAGTGTTGCATCTTCGTTTCCAAGATTATAAGTTTAGGACCCGCCTGAATGAGCGGAGCGCAAAAATGATAAATTTCAAACTATTGGGAACCTCTAAAAACACTACTTTGGAAAAGAATCCCGGCGTTATCATTCCAAATAGAGTCATTAGTCGTTCCCTTATTTTACTCATGCTGCTGTCGCTTGGCTTTTACGAGCCAACCGATCTAGCTGCCCAAGACCAGAATCTGCAAGGCCAAGCTGCAACTTATCAGGATCGTACACTGCTGGTAGTGATTCCGACGCTGCGAAAAAAGATCAGCGCTCTCGAAAGCAGGGCCGGTGACAGCAAGAAGTCCAAACGCCAAAGTGAGCTTCTCGAGCGTACGCGCTACGAGCAAGCACGCTGGCAGAAGGAGATAATGAGAGCAGTGCAAGACCACTATACGTTTTCCTCATTTGCGTTTGTACTGGATTCGGTTTTGTCCAGAGGTCTTCAAGTGATACCTGCCTTCGATGGTCAGCTAAACGCTACCCAGGTGTCGCGCGGCGCGGCGTGGTTTATGGTGCGGGGACATTTGGAAAGTGGAGCCGAAGCGCTTATCCTACAAGATGAAAATCAGCAACCCCTGATCAGGCCCTTTCCTTACTATCGCAAGCTCAACGGGATCAGCACTTTATTTGAGTCTTTTTTTTCGACAAAGAAGCCGCGCTGGAAGTCGCTGGATCAAGTGGTGGGTAAAATGAATGAACGGTTAGTTCAGCTCCTTCCTCCCCAATAGAGGTTGGAGTTCTACTGAGTCTTTGGGCAATTCAAAATTTGGTGAGCTTGGTTTGACCGGGAGTGGCGGACGACTGATGGTGTCTAGACTGATGAATATCGGATCAACTCTGAAGCTGCTGTCGACGTGAGCAATAGCTTCTTCCATCACGCGTTCATGGCATTCTTCATTTTTTTGTCTCCTATAGTCCTGGAGCCGACGCTGGACCTCCGTGTCCATCATCTCCTGGCGTAGATTTTCATCCATGGGCTTTACACATGAACCGAGGATCCTGGCGAGGGGAAGTAAAATCAATAAGGCGCTACCTCTGGTCATCGATCAGATTTTGTATTTCTGCATAGCGCTCGGCTCGAATAGAGTCAATAAGCGTCGGAAGTAGGGCAGCCCGGTAGTCTACACAACTGTCTACTAGTTGCAGCTGGAGTGTCTCTCGCTCCATGCGAAAAAAAGAATCGATCAGGGTAAGATCTCCCACAGTGAGTTGGTCTTCTGGGGCAAAACAGCTGCTCAATGCAAGCAAAGCAAACACCGTAAAAGTTGCAATTCTAGCGTTCACGAATGGAGGATTTTAGTCTGATAGTTTGAAACCAACGCCATGTACATTTTGTACCTGGATGGCGGGATCTTTCTTGAGATATTTTCTCAATCGACTGATAAAGACGTCGAGACTTCTACCCATAAAATAGTCGTCTTCTCCCCAGATGGCTTTCAAGATTGCACCGCGTTTTACCACATTATTACGATTGTCGAGTAGGAATTTTAAGAGTTCGGCCTCACGCTGTGTAAGCGTGCGAATTTCGTCATTGAGCTCTAAAGAAAGGTTCTTATGGTCAAAGATATACTGTCCGATTTGATATTTGTCTTTTGAGGCTACTCCAGAGAGAGTACGACGCTTTAAAAAAATCTGCACTTTGTAGATGAGTTCTTCAATGCTGAAGGGCTTCGTGACATAGTCATCGGCTCCTAGTGCAAAGCCTTTCAGTCGATCCTCTTTGAGAATTTTAGCGGTAAGAAAAAGTAGCGGCACTTCACGATTGCGTGCCCTGATTTCCTGGGCAAGGGTAAAGCCATCGATCTGCGGAAGCATCACATCGAGGATGGCCAGGTCAAAATCGCTGTTTTTGATGGCGGTTAATGCCTCACCTCCCGTGCTGCAGTGCACGACATCATAACCTTCTCGCTGCAAATTGTCTTTGGTGACAAATCCGAGTGTCTGGTCATCTTCGACGTAGAGTATTTTCGCTATGCTCACGGACTTATTTTTAAAGTGACTCTAGTGCCCTGACCCAGTTCGCTGGCGATATCCAACTGCCATCCATGGGCATCAACGATGTTTTTTACGTAATGAAGGCCCAAGCCGAATCCCTTTGAATCATGCACATCTCCGGTCGAGACCCGGAAAAACTTGTCCGTAATTTGGGAAATTTTGTCTTTGGCGATGCCGATACCATGATCGCTAATAGACACCTTTAGGGATCCATTGTTTCGTTCGGTCCGGACCTCGATGGTGGGTCTTTCGTTGGAATACTTTATGGAGTTATCCAGCAGATTATGCAGGACGTTGGTGAGATGATGTTGATCAGCAGAGATCTTGCTGGGATTTGCTTTAAGATCTAGCCGAATCTCTGTTTGGGCATTGGCAGTACTGTTTCGTACTTGGGCGACCACAGTATGGATCAGATCATTCAGGTCAAATTGTTCTTGTTTGAGTGCTACTTCGCCCTTGCGCACATCGGCTATTTGCAAAACACGTTCTACCTGATCGCTCAGGTGCTGGGTTTGATCTCTGATGATGCCCGCGTATGTTTTTAGACGTGGATCTGCCTTGACAAGCGCATTGCTAAGTAAAACCTCTGCACTTACTTTGATGCTCGAAAGGGGTGTCTTAAACTCATGGGTCATGTTGTTGATAAAGTCCTTTTGCAGATCCGACAGTTTTCGCTGTTTGAGGATCTCATAGATCGAGTAGAGGAAGAAAAGAATAGCGCAAATAAGCAAGGCTGTAAATAGTAGTGGCACCCATTGATTGTTGAGTACATATCCTTTGCGATCAGGAAAACGTACACCGAAGTAGTACACATATTCGTCGTAGCGGTCGAGTACTGTTGCCCTTTTTGACGTCGAGCCATCCTGAAAATGCACATAATTTCCGTAGACCATCTCGTCGCTGGCGCAGTCGTAAATGCCATATTCGAAATCGGTCGGGAGCGCAACTTTCTCTAGTTCTGCCTGGAGGTAAAACTCCAAATCTGTGGCATCTATCACATCCTTGATGTTGACTACGTAATAATCTTGCGACACCTTGGTGATCAGCTTTTGGCTGGGCAGCTGCACCTGCTTGAGGTGAGAGACTTGCTCCGCCACATTGCGCAGAGCGATGGAGACTTTTTCATCAAAGGTCTTCTCGGCCAGACTATAGGAATTGATGACCCAGTAGGTTTGTACGGTCCCAATAGCCAGCACAGCCAGGAACCCCGCGAGGATAATCCGCCACATTGATGCATTGGTCATGGATACAAAGGTACCGTATGGTTGTCGTCAAAATTACCTAAAACACTGGTTAACACCTCATTAACAAGCGTTTGAATGCCATTAACGTAAACGCTGGAGGACTTGACCTAGGTTTGCCACCCTATTATTAATCATTAAAACATAACAGCTATGAAAACTTTATTTTCGCTTCAGTCACTCCTTTTGATCTGCGCTTTTACTGCTTTCGCATTTGCTTCTGGCCCCACTGCCATGAAATGGGAGAAGCACAAACATGACTTCGGTACCATCACCAAAGACCATCCAGTCTCTACCACATTTGAATTTGCCAACGAAGGAGATAAGCCCATTGTGATTCAAAAGGTGAAGGGATCGTGTGGATGCACTGCTACTTCATATGAACAAGAACCCATTTTACCAGGCGCTTCCTCTGAGATCAAGGCGACCTACAATGCTAAATCGGTGGGACCTTTTACCAAGACCGTTTCGGT
>CAJQNM010000774.1 GCA_905479665.1 uncultured Saprospiraceae bacterium | reverse complement strand
TAGAAAACGGAAGCACTTGGCATAGTCCAGTGATCCGAATACGACTTGGTCAAGCTCACATTGATGCTATCAATGAATTTCGGTTGGACAATGGAATTGATCAGGTAGATGATGCAGCGGTCAAAGTTGGATCGGAATTTGCAAAATTGGCCTCCAGTACTTGGTACAATACTGATTTTGAAATGGTATTTTCCGATATCTATCCGGTTGTTGACGCCCTGCCAGCACCTGGTATCATATATGCTTCATCATGGTACCCGGGGGGATTCGATCACAACTACCCGGACTTTCTTCCACCTGAGCCAGCGTATGGCACGACAGATGAAATGAAAATCCTCATTGATAGAATCCATGACAATGGCTGTTATTTTGCTCCTTACACTAACCCTACATGGTGGGATCTGGAATCTCCTACCCTGCAAAATCTTACCGAGTATTCTTTGGTCGATGTGAGTGTTCAGCGTGCGGATGGTAGTGTTCTCATTGAGAATTATGGAATCGATGGGATTGTAGCAGAGCCCTATCATCCATTCGTCATAGAAAGGTTGGATCAGTTGTTCGCCGATTTGATTGACATTGGTGCTGACATGATCTACTTGGATCAAGTGGGAGCCAGAAGACAGTATTTCCTGGATTACAATACAGCGGCTCCATCAAAAACCGCTTATCTACAGGGATGGAAAGATTATATTCAATCAAATCAGATAACGAATTTTGGTACTGAGAAAGGGTTCGATCTGTTGCTTGATGAGCTTGTTTTTTTTTCTGGCACATTGCTTCTCCATGAACTGACGGGTGAACTGGATCAATACTTAGGCGTAAACAATTGGGGATATTTCCCATTCACTAGCATACTAGCGGGTGATAAAGCATTCTTCTATCAAACAGGAAGTGGAGGAGACGAACAAACTGTTAATATTGATAATTTCGGAATAAACATGGCAATGGGCCACCCGATGAGCTGGCATGTACCGCCAGATTTCGACGATTGGGATGATTGGGTCTTTGTGGCTTCCATCTTCCAGCAGAAAATCGGAAGATTATTCACTGGTTCTAAAATGCTTAGTTATGTAATAGAAAATGAGGTGAGCGAAACAACCTATTCTGAAATATCTATTGAGCGAAACTGGAGTTCAGTAACGAAATATGCCACAGCAGATGGTCATGAAATCCCACCATTAGGCGCTGTCGGAAAAACTATTGATGGCAATCTAATTGGAGGCGTTTTTTCGGCTTACAACGGCACGGCTCTGGAAAATGGTAGTCACTATATAATTGTGGAAAATGAATTTGACGAGGATAGAATAGTATTATGGTATCCGATGGGTGCGGGAACTCCAATTTCAGTGAATATCCCTGAAAATTGGGACCTTGAAGGTATTGCTGTGGATGCCATTTCAAATCTAGATGAGGTTAGATTGGAGAGTGAAATTAGTGACAATGTTTTCACATTTGATTTAACGCGGGATGTGGATGGAAAGAAGGTTGATTACTTCCTAATTCGGCCAAATCAGCACATGGCTACTGGCTTGGAAGAATCAAATTTGAGTTTAAGAATCATTCAGAGCTACCCCAATCCATTCTCCCATAGTGCTACCATTGAATCCTATATTCCCAATTTTCAAAAAATAGAGCTCAGGATAACCGACCTGATGGGCAGAGAAACAAGTATTTGGAAGGGTTACAAGAATCAAGGTAAGCAGAAGTTTATATTAGAAGATCCAAACCTGACAAATGGTCTGTACATAGTTCAGCTAAGAACTGAGCAGGGCACGGCAACCTCCAAGCTCCTGTTCAAAAAGTAGTTTCGAGGTGTATATTATATTACGTAATCACAACAAACGATCTGTGGTAAGAACCAATCAAGAGAACTAAGGCATCTAAGATCATCACTGTTTTAAAAAAGTCCTATATGCTTATTGCGGCACTCTATGACATTCATGGTAATTTTCCGGCTTTGCAGGCCGTACTTAACGAACTAGGGAGGTTAGAAGTTGACCAGATTATTGTCGGTGGTGATGTGGTGTTGGGACCGAAGTCCAGTGGTCTGTAGCATTTAGATGAGTATTATCAATTGAAATTATTTTGCGCCAAATCGAAGAAGCAATACCGCGCATAGCCATTGCTACGTAAGGATATTGATAATGAAGAGTTGGTGCATAAGAAATCAATTGATATGCTTAATTTGAATGTTACAGACCACTAAGGCATGTTTAGAGGCGCTATTGAGCATCGAAAGGCCCACTCTATTTATTCAGGGTAATTGTGAAGTGGCCGTAGTCGATCAATCCAAGGGGAAAGGGAATTCCAATTTGCCAGCTGCTGTTTTAGAAAATATTCGATGGACTGCCCAAGAAATCTCGCCACATCATTTAGATATTATCGACTCGTGGCCTTCAACGATCACCTTGGAATCGGAGCGGGGCAAGATCCTTTTTTTACCACGCTACGCCCAGCAGTGCATCCGAGAATTTTACATCACGGAGTAACGAGAAAAAATTACTGGATATCTTTGGATCTACTGACGAGCGAGTAGTGATCTGTGGCCACACTCACGTCCAATTTGAACTAGAAGTAAATAATACTGAAATAATTAATGCAGGCAGCATTGGTATGCCCACCGGATCGCCGCAAGCTCAGTGGTTGCTGATCAGCGATGAAATAAAATTCATGCAGACCTGCTATGATATACCGGCAGCAGCGGTAGAAATATTGAACACTGATTATCCCGGAAAGGAAGGATTTGTCGCAGATTATCTCCAGAGTAACCCGAAAATTGAAGAAATACTTACGTTATTTAAGTAAATCTCCTCAAGAGCATGCAAGCTGATCTACTAGATCGTAACTAAAAAAACTTTGCCATTGCTTGGTCAGTGATGATCTCGAGCAACAATATTTTTAACAAACTCTATTTTAATTTCCACTAACTTGGTGGTAAATAAATCCAACAGAATGGCAGCCTGATCAATGCGATCGATGGATTGAAATACCTCTGCTTACAAATCACCATTGTGTTCGGAGGTTTCTAAAATTCGTTGGAACTTTTCTTGATATTTTTTTCTAGATCTGAATCCATGTTTGGAATGATTGAGGGCTAAAAGAACCGGATCACCGAATGCAAAAAGCGTATAGATTTCAAAATTGGACACCAACCTTGCAAAATGGAAAGGTATCAGCATCTTTTGTGGACATCGACAATAACGTATACCATCATAGATGGGAATTTTACCAATACCACTGGTGATGACATCACCTATACGTGCACTCAACAAATTGCGATTTCCCCTCCTCAACCTTACTTTGAACCCGATATGGATCCTATCTTTCATCGTTGACTTGCTCCGAAGCGGTCACCCTTAAGCCTGCTCCGAGTCGCACCGCCTGGTTAAGGGAATAGGAAATGGAATAGTCCTATTTAGTAGTCTTAAAAGCTGGTGTGCCGTCTAGCTAGGAAGTGAGAATTGCTTCAGATACCCTCATAACTTTCCGCCCCAGCTGCTTGTCGCTCACTGATTTCAAGCTCGAGTTTAAAGCATTCTTGTAAGTATAACGTAATTATACGTATGCTTTAGGCCCCACCACCATTGACTCTTTACCTCTCAAATCACTAAAAAGGGATCCACGAAATTCCTCCTCCCTGCGCGACAAAGCTATCTTTGCTCCAAACGAAATACATGCAAGATCGTAGAGGACAGATTTCCACCATCGATTTACACTTTCAGAGCATGCCCAATGTCATCGCGGCTTTCCTCATAGAGTCGTCGGCAGGGCCGGTGCTTATCGAGACGGGACCCCATTCCTGTATTGATCATCTGGAGGCTGGTATTCGGGAGGCGGGATATACTCCTGAAGATATTGAACATGTGTTTATCACACACATTCATCTGGACCACGCTGGATCGGCGTGGAAGTTTGCCAGGCAGGGTGCAAAAATATATTTGCATCCTTTTGGTCAGCGCCACATGGCCGACCCATCGCGTTTTTTAGCCTCTGCAAAAATGATCTATGGTGACCTCATGGATGCACTTTGGGGAGAGGTCCACCCCATCGCAGAAGAGCAGCTGGTGATCGTAGATGATGGCGCCTCGATACAGGTGGGTGATCTGGAGGTTATCTCCCACCATACCCCTGGTCACGCGAAGCACCACATATCCTGGCAAATCGACAATGTCATTTTTGCCGGGGATGTTGCTGGCATCTCCATTCAAGGAGGGCCAATCATTCCACCTTGCCCTCCACCCGATATAGATATCCAGAAGTGGATTGAGTCTATCCAGAAAATGGAAGATATTAAAGATATCGACGCCTACTATCTGGGGCATTTTGGAAAAATAGAAAATATTGGAACGCATATGCAGAGTCTGATTACTGCCCTGCATCAACACGCAGATTTTATCGAGCCTTATTATCGGGCCGGAAAAAGTGTAGATGAGGTCATTCCGGATTTCCAAGAATTCACTAAAAATTACCTTATTTCACAGGGACTGACCGAGGAAGAAGCACAAATTTACGAAGCATCTAATCCATCTTACATGGGGGCCTATGGATTGATGCGCTATTGGAGTAAGTTTGAAGAACAAAAAAATCTCACTTAACTTGACCGCATGAATCATATCAGTTTTACCAATGGAGATGCCATGCCGGTGCTCGGCCTAGGTACTTGGAAATCTCAACCTGGAGAAATCGGAGCAGCCATTCGCCAAGCCGTAGAGATCGGCTATCGTCACATTGATTGTGCTTGGATTTACGGCAATGAACCCGAAATTGGTGCTGCGCTGCATGAGTTGATCAGTGAGGGCGTGGTAAAACGAGAAGATCTTTGGATCACTTCAAAATTATGGAATGATCGCCATGCCGCAGAGGATGTGCGTGGTGCGATCGAGACGTCTTTGCAAAATCTACAGCTGAATTATCTTGATCTGTATCTCGTACACTGGCCGGTGTGTTTGCGAAAAGGGATTTATCTACCCACCAAGCCAGACGATTATTTCACACTGGAAGAGCAACCCCTCGCTGGCACCTGGAAAGCAATGGAGGACTTGGCTGAAGCGGGACTTGCGCGTCATATCGGCGTGAGTAATTTTAGTAAAAAGAAATTAGTCGATCTTTTGCCCCAGGTGAAGATTCGGCCCGAAATAAATCAGATTGAATTGCATCCTTACCTACAGCAAAAAGAACTTGTGGATTTTTGCCACCATTCAAAGATTGGCACTACCGCTTATTCGCCTTTGGGTTCGCGAGATAGACCCGAACGACTCAAGGCAGAGGCAGAGCCTGTGTTGCTTGAGGATCCTACCGTGATAGCCATTGCGAAAAGCCTAGGAGTATCTGTAGCCCAAGTATTGTTGAGTTGGTCTATTCATCGTGGTTCTTCAGTTATTCCCAAATCAACAAATCCGGGACGGATGAAGGAAAACCTCGAGGCAGCTTCTCTGTCACTCAGTACCCACGACATGGACGCCATTGGTAAGCTTGATCGGCATCGGAGATACATCAGCGGTGAGACCTGGACATTGCATGGATCTCCCCATACCCTTGATTCCCTCTGGGACGAGTGACTTGTCAATGCCTGATATAGGTTGACCACTTTTAAAAGATAAAACAAAGATCTAAAAGATGGCAACAAACAGAACAGACTTCAAGCAAAGCACCCAGGAAC
>CAJQNM010000773.1 GCA_905479665.1 uncultured Saprospiraceae bacterium | reverse complement strand
ATCTGATTCGCATATAGAAACAACCGCACTAATGATTGGGTGTCATCTGGATCCGCTTCAATGTCGGTGAGGATGATTACTCTGTTTTTATTGTATTGCTGCGCAGAGAGGGCTTGGGAGCTGGATAAGAGGAAAAAGAATATGAGTGGAAGAGGAATTCTTTTCATTTGGTAGAAGTTCATGCAGTGCCTTGTATAAGAATCATCAGATATTGTCACAATATTTCTATTTATTTGAAATTCCCCACATTAGTCTTCAAATTCTAGGGAATTCGTTGCTATTAATTATCGTCTTCCGCACATGCCAGGTCTCAGCGGCCAATGGACGTAGCATCTCTCGATGGAAGAGAAAATACTTTATTATCTTATCATCACCTATTGGCATTGTGGGGAGTGCTTCATATTTTTTCACCGAGATTCCTTAGCATTTCAACAGTTGTAAAATAGTTCACACCATGATCAAGACAGACGTCCGGAATATTAATTCTAGATCTTCTTTCTGGTTCACTTTTCTAAAGGGTTAACAAAGGAAAATTTTGGTTTAACGCATATGCTATAATCCAAGCATCGGCAGCGTCATTCCCTAAATTAACTCGAGGTCGTATTCAAAATGAAGAAACTCATTCCAAGGCGGCTTTAGGCCCTTGACATTCGCAAACAATGAGTTAAAACTACATTAAATAGAGTCCGATATTCAATACACACATCCAATGCGCGTTCATTAATTAACTTAATCATTTTTCGCGAAAGATCCACCGTCCTTTCAGGACGGCTTTGCCTGAAATAATATGAACCATCACATGCGTCCAAAACAAAAAAAATGACATGGTTAGATTTCCCTTAAGGTAGGGGTATTGGGTATGATAAATCATCGTATACAAACCTTTTCGGAGTGCGCTCAACATTAAAATTCTTTCTGTTTTGCTACAATCCTCAAAAGGTAAACCGCTTCCGAATCCGATAAGGCACCTTACCCTGCGACTCATAGTACGTGCGCATCTGCAGCTCCACAAAAATGCCAAAGGTGATGAGCTGAATTCCTGCCAGCAGCAATAGGATACCCAGCAGCATAAGCGGCTTGCCCCAAATATCCTGGCCCTGAAATTTGAGCCACAGCATGTATAGATTGATCACGACACCAATAAGGAATAGGACGATTCCTGAATTGCCAAATAAATGCATAGGCCGCTGCAAATATTTCTTCAGAAAGACCATCAGGAGTAAATCACTCATGACGCGGATGGTGCGACCCATACCATATTTGGATTCGCCAAATTGACGGGCATGATGTTTTACATCTACTTGCGTGATGCGTGCTCCTTCCAGATGGGCCAGTACCGGGATGAAGCGGTGCAGTTCACCGTATAGCCCCAGGTCTTTGGCAATTTCCTGACGAAAAATCTTCAGCGTGCAGCCATAGTCCTGAATAGCTACTCCACTACTGCGACGAATGATCATATTGGCGATCTTACTCGGAAAGGTACGGATCACATTATCCTGCCGTTTCTGTCGAATGCCCGCCACTAAATCCCAATTTCCTGACTTTAGTAGATCAAGCATCATAGGAATGTCAGAAGGATCATTTTGCAGGTCTCCGTCCATCGTAGCGATGAACTCGCCTCGTGCCTCTTCTATTCCTGCAGCTAGGGCATGGCTTTGGCCATAGTTCTTGCGAAATTCGAGAATCACCAAGTCGGAAGCAGCCTGGTCCTGCAAATTATTTAGGGTCTCATCGGTCGAGCCATCATCGACATAGATGATTTCGTAGGTGTACGATTGCAACGCAGCCCTTATTTGAGCAAGCATGGGAGTGATGTTCTCTGCTTCGTTGTACACACAGACAACCACCGATATCTCCAAGGCTTTCATGGTACTTGATTTATCCATCAGTTTTATTCATCAGCGAAAATCGGGCACTTTTACAACGTGAAAATACTTTTCCGTCTCCTTAATCCGCACAGAATCAACTAATTCGTACTTGTCAAGAAGATACGGATAGTCGTGTCCCTGCACCAAAAGATAACATCCTGGCATCGCAAGTTGGGTGCGCAGTACGATTTCATTGCGTTCTTTGGTAAGATAGAACCCGTTGTCGTGGTTTATCTCATAGTCACCAAAAATATACATGGGAGCACCTGCGTACTTTTTCCCAATTTCAACACTTTCTCTTTGCACTTGGGCTTGACTGGTCGTGGTGCTTCGCAATGGCAGTACCACCAAATCGAACCCGAAGCGCAACACGACCAGGATAAATGAGGTGGTCAAAAGTCGAGCATTGGGGTACTTGAAGAGAAACAAGAGACCGCTGGCTAGGCAGGCGAATGCCCCTATCGAAATAAGCCAAATACCAGGTACATTGCGTGATTCTTCATAGAATGGAGGGACAAAAGCGCCAAGCATCGCCACCGCACAGAGGAGGATCATAAAACCATCGAACAAAGTGCGAATTTTTTGGCCCTTGCTCTCTCGATACCAGAAGACCACCAAGCCAAAGTAAAGTGGAGCAAACATGATCACGTAACGTGCATAAATCACTGGGGAGGTCCAGTAAATAATAATATTGGCCAAAAAGGTAACCGCACAGAAAATGAGAAACGGATGCGTTTTTAATTTTTCCCAGGAATCTTTGCTAAAAATAAAAATCAATCCGGCAGACCAGGGGAGGTAGTGATAGAGCATCTCGACCGGAAAAACAAAGAGCTGTTTGATCGTTTCAAAGATTCCGTGCGCTACAACGGTACGTTGGGTCGATTCGTCGAGATATACAGCCAATAAATCTTGCAAGGGAACATACTCTTGATACAAGAAAAAATAGATGCCGACTACACCAAAAAGCAGGGCAATGCCGGCAAAATGCATCCAGCTCAATAACTTCCAAAAAGTGCGGCGATAGATTTGGTAGGCAAGTAGAGTGAGTGCAATAAAAACCAATGCAGGAAGCGCTTTTAGCATGAAAGCAATGGCACCTAAAAGATATGTGCCTAAATATAACTCCAGATATTTTTTCTTCTCATGTTGCTCATAGATCCAAACCCACATTGCAAAAATGACCCAGGAAAAAGTAATGTCAATAAGTGCCAACATAGAATCCCAGAACAAAACTCTCCCACAAGTCAGAAACAAAGCAGCGACCAAAAGTCCTTCGCGTTCACCAACATGCTTGCGAAATGCGCGAAATACATGAATGGTAAATAAATACAAAAAGAAAATCGTAGGGAGGCGTGCGGCCAGATTAGAAACACCAAATAATTTGAAAGACATCAAGACAATCCAATTCCACAGAGGGGGCTTTTTAAAATAGTATTCGCCATAAAGTGTTGGTGCAATATATTGCTGATTGATATCCATTTCCAGAGCAACCAGTGCTCGTATTCCTTCGTCTCCAATAAGAGGAAGGCCTCCCAGATTTAAAATAAAAGCAGGTGCCGCAAAAATGAGGAGGAGAGTGAACAGACCAACCGTCTCATGAGAAGACCACCATTTTTGTAGTTGATGTTGCACCTACTCGTACAAATCGGTGCGCGGAGTCCGGGCGAGCTCAGTAAAAAAATCTGCTAAGTTTGCAGCACAGGCATCCATGTATTTCTTGCCTTTTTCGGGAGTGGCCTTCGCAGGGTTTCCTACTCCGGTGTCAGCAGTCACCTGAGTCCATTGTCGCTGGGCGTTCACCCAACCCTCCTTGAATGCTTTTAGCTTGAATTTTCTTGCGTGCCCAGGACCGGCCTCTGAAAGCGGGCGCACTAAATCTGGCGCAATGTGCATCACTGCACTGGTCTCCATTTCACCTGCGTGATCACCGGGTTCATCAAAATGGAGATTCCAGTCGGCGGCTCGAAACCAATCGACCCAGCAACAAAATAGATCTGGGAAGAAAAAGGACAACTCGCGAATCATGTTCTTAAAGTTGTTGCCGCCGTGCCCGTTCAGGATCACTAATTTGTCAATTTCCTGTCTAGACAGTACATCGCAAATATCTTTCAGAATCGCCAATTGAGTAGTAGGCAGAATATTCATGCACAGGGTAACATCGAGCTGGCCAGTATTGATTCCGAGCGGAATACAAGGTAAGATGACCACTTTGGCTCCATTGCTCCAGGCTGTCTCCCCCGCTTGCCGGGCCACGTGCTCGACCTGAATGGTGTCGGTACCGTAGGGCAGATGGTAGTTGTGGGCTTCGGTCGCTCCCCAGGGCAGTACAGCTACTTCATAGTCTGTATCCTTGGTGAGCTTATAGTTTGTTTCTTCCAGTAAGAAGGGTGGATCTTTATAGTTCATGATTTATTTCGATTGATGAGCCAAAGCCCCAAAAGTACTAAGCTTGCCATCAAAGTGATGCCCAAAGCTGTGACCAGCTGAGATCCCCGACGGAGAGGTGCCATATCACCTATTGCGATATAGGTGGACCAGAAATATGGATGTGCCAAGGCTGGTTCGGACTGGTCTAAGTAGGTCAACTTTGCTGTGCGAAGGGCTATGTGCTTTGGTTGCTTTTCTGAGAGTTCTTGATAGAATGTGTGCATGATGTCTTTGGCAGAGATGTCAGTAACATCCCACAGGGAGGTGATGAGGCTCTTCGCTCCGGCATAGGAAAAACCGCGGGCCAAGCTTGCGATACTTTCACCACTTTGCAGTTGTCCGGCATTGGTCTCACATGCACTGAGTGTGACCAGATGTGCGGGGAGAGCCAGGCTATATAGATCGTCGAGAAAAAGGTGATCTTCAAGATCTGAAGTCTGATAAAATGCCAGGTAAGACTTGTCAGAATTTTCTTGGTCGACAAAGGCATGAGATGCGAAATGCAAGGTTCCAAAATTTGGGGCAAGCGTAGTAAAAGAAACTCTGGTCGCATCCGCTCCTTGCAAGACCTGGCCACCCATAATGTCGGTGACTACTTGTGCTTCTTCCCCATTGAAAATAAGAGGCTGGAGTGACCCGCCCTCAAAAGTTGGGGCGACAGCCAGCACTTGGGTTGATTTGGCGACCCGCATTTGTCGCATTTGCCATGCAAGGGTGCTGGAATAATTATACGAAATAGCGTGGGCCTTAATTAAATACGAATATTCAGAAAATAACTGTTGGTCTTGAGGGGTCTCTTGCAAAAGCACTTCAAAAGGCAAATAATTCAAGCGCCCATCAGGAATAATCATTACCTCTTCTCGAAGCTCAGAAAAAGGCTCGACAAGTCGGTGATGGAGTGTACGAGCATGCTTGATGTAGCCATCGATGGCGAGCACATTTTTGGGATCTGAGACAGGCAGGGTTGCCGTATAGTTTTCCATAGCAAGCACCAGCGAATCGATTTGCTCATCAAGACCGCTAGAGGGAATCGCTACCAGCTGCACGGAGTCTCTTGAGATATGAAATGCATACAGCGCTTGGCTGCCTTGATAATATTCTAAAACAGATTGCTCGGTGGTCAGTGAGGCTTGCAATTCTTCCATCCTAATAAATTGCAAATCGTAGCGGGCCTGATAATATCGTGGAAACTCAGTGCGTATTTTATTTTGAAAATTTTGATACGATAATTCGATAGCTAATAGAGCGCTCTCCACCTGACTTGTTTCTTCCTCATCGGTTGCTTCACTTCGTTTTTTGCGCAGCAGTTGTAGACTGTCGAGTAGTGCCATTTCTTTTTGCAAATACTCGTTTGGAAGGTCAATCTTATTTCGCGCACTTGCGTCCAGAATGTCCTCAAGAAGTGTGACCGATTTTGTCTTTTCCACCAGCTGAAAAGCGTCTGCCAGATCTGCTTTACTCTTTGATATCGCGTGCAGGGCAATTAAATTTTTTATTGCTCCTTCATAGATCCCTTGATTTGCCGCAGAGTAACTAAGCCGACTGGGCTGGTAATTTGTTTTTGTGCGGTTTTTTGCCACGAAGACATCAGCCAGTTGGTACAGTTTTATTGCTTGGCGTAAATGAGAAGTGTCATGAGATTCGTCTTCATATAGTCTTGCCCACGCCGTCGCTTTCGCGGCAGTAAGAAATTTTAAAGAGTTGTAGTTGTAGGGGCTCTCTGCCGTCGGATTGTCCATTATATCATGGATGTCGAGATTTTGCACTACCGCCGCCATCGACTGATGAGTAAATTCTAGAGCCTCTCGATGCAATCCCAGTTGGCTACAAATACGGGCCAGTGGTCTCAGATAAAATCGAATGCGGGGAGACTTTGGCTGATAATTGCGAAACAACTCGACGCTCCGCAAGTAATTTTTCTTAGCCTCTGACAACTCACCTTGCTTTTCCAATAGTTCACCTAGAGTTGCGTAAGAGGCGGGATGAAAAGTAGGATCTTTATTTTCCATCGACTCGATTACAGCAATATTCTTGCGTGCCAGCGGCATTGCCTCGTCGTCCTTACCCATCTCTATCAAATTGAGAATGACATTGTTTACTATCCGAGTGTAGGGCACGCTTTGCTCGCCGAAGAGCTTTCTTCTTATTTCCATTGCTCGACGTAAATGTTGGTCTGCAGAAGTGAGGTCATCCTGTTCGAT
>CAJQNM010000772.1 GCA_905479665.1 uncultured Saprospiraceae bacterium | reverse complement strand
GCCAACGGTTGCTCTCTGGGCCTGTCGGGCTTTCATAGGATTTGAATGGGCCCACGATGGTATTTGTGACATGGTAGGTACCCGTTGGGAAGAAGCACACATATCGATAGTCTCGGGCAAGCCGTATGGCTTGATTAATGGCATCTGTGTCGTCGTCGCTGGAATCATCGGGCGTCGCGCCTGTTAGCGTGACTGAAAAATACCCCAGCTGAACCAATGGATCTGATAGCCAGGCCATGTCAAAGACATCGTTTTCGCTGTATCCGAAGGCAGGCCCATCAAACGGATCATGAGCAGATTGTCCCAGCATTATTTTAGATAATTGTAGTAGGCAGAAAAGGACAGCAAGTCGTCTCATGCGAAATATTTTTTCTAGATAGCTCTCTAGCCAAAGCTGAATGTTGCAGTGGACTTGAGTCAAACTTGTTTCTGGGGAGTGGCTCTCCACCTGATTTCATCTATTTCGCAAGTCGCCTCCATTCTTTCATCAATTTCTTATCCAATGAGTGCAGAGTATGACCACCGGAAATGGCAAAGCTCAATATAGCCACATCAACCAATCCCAATCCTCTCGTAAACAATTTGTGTTTCGAACTCAATTGACCAGCTGCAATCCAGCTGTCTTTCTCAATGGATTTAGGAATTGCATCCCAGTAAGCCATGATTATATCTGACTCTCTTTTTGTCTTACAGCCTTGCAACAATTCGCCAAAAATTGGCGAAAATCCGATCACCAACCCATCATTTAGCTTTATCTCGACCTGTGATCGATAAAGCTTATTGCCTTTTAGGAACTCAATCCAATAAGAGGTATCAAGGAGTTGCATATTTACCTGGTCAGCCCCCTCACCTTTTCAGCTGAAAATTCATCCTCAAACTCAATCGGATTTTTTCTGATCTCTTCATTCAGCTCACGCAATTTTTTTAGTGCCACCCACTCTAAAAGCGCAATGCGAAGAGACTGAGTCAAGTTCTTCCCTCTTCCATAATGATGTACCTCCTTGATCAATTCTTCCGGTATGATTGCTGTAACTTTCATCTGCTTATAGCTTATACGAAAGAATATACGATATAGTTTCGTATAATTAGAAAATTACTCAGCCAGCTGATAGATTGCCGGCAAATTCCTGGCCTTACCATCCAAGTCAAGTCCATACCCAATGACAAATTTGTCGGGAATTTCAAACCCAATGTAGGGAGATTCAAAAACAGTCTCATGGCAATCTGGCTTGGAGAGCAGTGTGACAAACTCTATGGATGCTGGATTCTCGTTTTCCAGTAGTTTACCAAAATACTTCATTGTACGGCCCGTGTCCACAATGTCTTCCACGACAACAACATGCCTGCCGCGCAAGGGTATTTGCACCCCTAAAATCTGCTGGACGATACCAGTAGATGTGGTGCCTTGATAGGAAGATAGTTTGACGAACTGGATATCACAGTTCAGCCCGCTGGCCCGGAGCAGATCTGCGGCAAAAATGAACGCCCCATTCAAAACGACGATGAAGACAGGGTCCAGGTTCCGATACTGAGTGTGCAAGCCCTGGGCAAGCTCACTCACACGATTCTGGATAGCTTCTTGAGTTAGCAGTTCCACAAAGTGGCGTTTTCCAATGGTTATTTGCAAGTCCTCACCGATCATAAGCGCTTGTAAATGTTTAGTTTATGGTTAAGAATCAAAGAATTACATTTGCACCGTCTTAGTCCTTGAGGCCGTATGTTACTTTCGAGTATCATCAGCGTCTAAAGTCTGAAAATGAAATGAAATGAAAGATAAAGAATAGGCCTCAGTTTGAACCCCACAAAAATTAAGGCTCTATCCGACTCTGATCTTGTTTCGTTGTATATCGAGACCCAAAACGGAATCTACTTTGACAACCTCTACAACAGGTATGCAGGAAAGGTATTTGGAAAGTGCGTTTCGCTGCTGAGAAGCGAGTTTGACGCGACTGACGCGACGCAGGAAATCTTCATGAAGATTTTGTTGAAGATGTCCACGTTTACAGGTTCGTCAAAGTTCTCTACTTGGATTTATTCAATCACCTATAACTACTGCATTGACGTAATCCGCAAGAAAAAGAAGAATCAGGTAATCGTTTCAAAACCACCAGAAGAATTGCCTGAAAAAAAGGGGGAAGAAATAAGTGATGCCGAACTTTTGGAAGTTAAAGTAAGTCAGCTGAAAATTGTTCTAGACAATATGAACTCGAGTGATAAAGTGATCTTATTGATGAAATATCAGGATGGAATGAGCATCATCGAAATTGCCGAAATGATGCGATTATCAGAAAGTGCCGTAAAAATGCGCATTAAGCGAGCGAAACAAAAATTTAAAGAAACCCACGATAAAACCTTCAAACATTCATAAAGTATGAGGAATAATTTCGAACGTCTGGGCGCTGAGTATGAGCGCGAGAGTGAAGATCTACCCGGCACTATTCGGGAAGATCTGGAGGGCACGCGTGGTATATTTAGTTTTATCAGTGGCATCACCGACTTGTTTATCCCAAAGTTGATGATGTTAGTCAGCACACTGCTGGGTGGGCGCAGTCCTCAGTCTTTTACGACCCCAGAGGATGACGAAGATGCAAAGCCTAATAAATACCCTCACTTGGAGGGAAAGTGATAACCAGAAAACCGTGAACAAATGATTTTTTTACAAGCAAATTTTGACCTGCTCTCCCAACTCCAAGTGCTGGCCAACTCTTTCTTTGAGAAGCTCCCCAGCTTTCTCGGAGCGATCGTTTTATTTATCGTTGGTTGGATCATTGCCAAAATTGTAGCCAGACTGGTGCGTAAATTTCTCCAGAGACTCAAGCTAGATCAACTCGCTGAAAAACTTAATGAGATTGAGATCATTGAAAAGGCAAATATCCGGATCGTACCCAGCAGGATCCTCTCAAAGATCATCTACTATGTAGTCTTTTTAATCTTCATCATTGCCGGTACCGATGTTTTGGGAATGTCTGAAGTGTCAAACCTGGTAAGCAATGTGATCAACTACATCCCTACATTGATTTCAGCTTTACTCTTGTTGGTACTTGGACTATTGCTTTGTGACTTTCTACGTAAGACGATCCTCACCACGTGCAAATCACTCGGCATTCCATCAGCCAAGATGATCAGTTCATTCGTGTTCTACTTCTTATTTATCAATGTGATACTCGTCGTGCTGAAACAAGCGGGCATAGATACTGCATTTATTGCTTCAAATATCTCGATCATTCTGGGTGGAGTGGTACTCGCTTTTGGCTTAGGCTATGGCCTGGCCTCACGCAGCATTTTTGAAAACATGCTCACATCATTTTATGACAAAGACAAATTTCAAGTGGGTGATACCATCACTTACGCAGGTAAAACTGGTTCGGTCGTCGAAATCACACGCTCCAGTATTATCCTAAAGACAGAAACCGGAAAGCTGATTGTACCCCTACATAAGATCTCCCAAGAGGAAATCGAATTGCATGATTAACTACATATTTTGATTGACTCATTTTATTAAGCAAAATATTAAATAAAAATTCCGTGATGAAAAAGAGAATAATCCTCAATCTTGTATTTCTCCTCACAGCCACCTTTATGTATGGCCAGACACTTGAAGAGCTAAAGGCTCAGAAAGCTGAAAAAGAAGCAGTAGCTGCAGGGATCAGCGATGAGATTTCAGCGTTGGATAAAGAAATTAAGTCCTTTCCGGGCTGGACCCAAGGAGCATCTGTCTCCTTAGGTGCAAACATCAATGGGACCAATAACTGGTTTAGCAATGATGATCCAACGACTAGTGCTGCGGGCTGGCAAGCTGGCTTCCTTGGTTTTGCCAATTTGAATAAGGAAAAAGTCTTCTGGAAAAACTCGCTGATCTTGAACATGGGTCGCAGCAAGTCAAAAATTGAAAATCTGGATAATACAACCGAAGAAGTAAGTGCTAAGTCAAGTTATTTTGAAGCATCTTCACTTGGCGGTTATTATTTCATTAAGAACGTTGCGATTTCTTCGGAGGCTCGGTTCGAAACCACTATTTTCGAATTTTTCAATCCCGGTATCTTCACCATCAGCGCAGGTCTAACTTGGACTCCCATCCCAGAACTTGCAATCATTGTGCACCCTCTGGCACACCAATTTGTTCTCCCAGGTAGTGACTTTTCCTCTTCTACAGGCGCCAAAATCGGTGCCACTTATACAGGTCAACTCGCAGAAGGTGTAAAATGGAATTCAAATCTTAACGCGTTTCTCTCCTTCGGCAGCGACGATGAAGCCATGCCAGTCAAAGAAGCATCAGATCTTTCAAACTGGACTTGGTTTAACAATTTCATCATCGACAATGTTTTTAAAGGTATCGGTGTCAACCTGACGCTGGGCCTACGCAGCAATAAGCAGTTTGCTTTGGCGAAGGGTGTTGAGGAAGATGGCCTTCAGACGCTTTGGGGTCTCGGCCTTGCATACACCGTAGGTTTCTGATACAAAATCAACACAGTTTATCAAGGGCCTTCTCGTTTGCGGGAAGGCTTTTTTTTGTGGCAGGCGGAGCCCAAATCCTCTCTTGAGAAAGAGAAGAACGTTACCTTACCACCATGAAAAAACTGTTCTTGCTCGATGGCAACGCATTGGTCTATCGAGCCCACTACGCCTTTATTGGAAGACCCCTATTTAATTCAAAAGGTCTAAATACTTCTGCCATAACGGGCTTTGTACGCTCCCTATGGGATATCCTGGTCAACCAAAAGCCCTCGCACATCGCCGTATCTTTTGATGTGACATCAAAGACCTTTCGAAATGATATGTATCCAGAATACAAGGCCAACCGAGATGCCCAACCAGAAGACATTACCGTGGCTATGCCTTACATCAAAGAGATTGTCAAAGGTTTTAATATCCCCATCGTCACACTCGAAAACTACGAAGCAGACGACGTCATCGGTACGCTCGCCAAACAGGCTGCTAGAGAAGGATTTACAGTATATATGGTCACTCCCGACAAAGATTTTGGCCAGCTTGTGGAAGAATCCATCTATCTGTACAAACCTTCACGTCAGGGCAACGGTGTCGATATCATGGGAGTCAAGGACATTCTTAACAAATGGCAGATCAATCGCATAGATCAGGTCATTGATATGCTGGGGCTACAAGGTGATAGTGTTGACAATATACCAGGCATACCAGGCATCGGCCCCAAAACAGCGGCAAAATTACTGGCCAAGTACGATACTATGGAAGGTCTACTAGCCGCCACCCACGAACTCAAAGGAAAACAAAAGGAAAATGTCGAAACATACGCTGAGCAAGGCCTCCTTTCCAAAAAACTTGCAACCATAGACATCAATGCACCCGTACTATTTGATGCCAAGGAATATGAGCTCAGTCCACTTAATCGGCCCGTCCTTCTTGAATTATTTAAGGACCTGGAATTTCGCACCCTCTCAAAAAGTATTCTAGGTGCCGCAAGTGAAGGTGCGCAGCAAAATCTCTTTGGCGACGCGGTCACTTCTGATCAGGAAAAACCCAAACCGGAAGAGATCTCCATCGTAGATCGCAATATTAAAAATACAGATCACAACTATCTGCTCGTAGACAACGATAAAATTCAAGCAGAATTACTGAGTAAATTAGAGGCCGCCACCATCTACTGCTTTGACACTGAGACGACAGGCATAGACCCCAATACTGCAGATCTGGTCGGTATTTCTTTTAGCGTCCAAAAAAGTGAGGGTTACTACGTGCCTATTTCGGAAAACCGAGAAGAGGCTATGAAACAACTTGCCATTTATCAGCCCATCTTTGAAGATGACAAGCGTGTCGTAATTGGCCAAAATGTTAAGTACGATGCCATTATCTTGAAATGGTACGGGATCGAGCTACATGGCACCTACGCCGACACGATGATGGCTCATTATTTGATAGACCCAACTCAAAATCATTCACTTAATTATTTATCCGAAACATTTCTGGGTTATGCGCCTATTCCGATTGAGAAATTGATCGGTAAAAAGGGTGCTCGGCAACTCAGTATGCGCGACATAGAAGTGCCTCGAGTGGCGGAATATGCGAGTGAAGATGCGGACGTAACTTTGCAATTGCATGAGCATCTCTTTACCACACTTGCCGATGAAAAACTCGACAAACTCTATCATCAAATCGAAGAACCTTTGATCAAAGTCCTCATCGACATCGAGTATCAAGGGGTAAATCTTGATTCCGACTTTCTGAACGCATACAGTGGTGAGCTGCAAAAACAAGTACTTATTCAGGAAAGCAAGATTTACAAGGCCTCGGGTGGCCACCATTTTAATATTGGATCACCTCGACAAGTAGGAGAGATATTATTTGATCGCTTGAATATCCCCTACCGATGGCGCCGCACCAAAACGGGCCAATATTCGACCGATGAAGACAAAATGTCCGAGTTGGCAAAGGAGCACGAAATCGTTGCTGATATCTTACGACACCGCATGCTCTCGAAATTAAAATCGACCTATGTCGACGCCTTGCCACTGATGGTCAATAAAAAAAGTGGGCGCATTCACAGTAGTTTTAATCAAGCACTCGCTGCGACAGGAAGGCTCAGTTCCAACAATCCGAATTTGCAAAATATCCCGATCCGCACCCCCGAAGGACGAAAAATCCGCAAGGCGTTTATCGCGCGTGATGATGATCACGTGCTGATCTCCGCTGACTACTCTCAGATCGAGCTGAGGCTCATTGCAGAGATCAGTAAAGACGAGGCGATGCTGGAAGCTTTTCAAAAAGGCCAGGATATTCATACGGCTACTGCGGCGAAAGTCTACGAAACTCCCTACGAAGAGGTTACTGCTGATCAGCGCAGAAATGCGAAGACCGTCAATTTCAGCATTACCTATGGTGCCGGGTCCACCAATCTTTCACGTCAACTGGGCATAAAGAGAGCAGAGGCCAAAATATTAATTGAGCAATATTTTAAACAATACCATGGTCTGAAAAAATACATGGAAGAAACGGTCGCCTTTGCCAGAGAAAATGGATACGTCGAAACCCTTTTGGGTCGGCGTCGTATTTTACGCCAAATAAATTCTCGCAATGGTATGTCGCGATCAGGCGAAGAGCGCATTGCCATCAACACACCGATTCAAGGCACCGCTGCAGATATGATTAAAATAGCCATGATAAATATCCATCAAGCTATGCAGCAACGAAAATTAAAATCAAAAATGATTCTTCAGGTGCATGATGAGTTGGTGTTTGACACCCATAGATCTGAAGTTGCCGAACTCACAGCACTCATAGATGACAAAATGAAGACCGCCTTGCCAAATCTCAAGGTCCCCATCGTAGTAGGCATGGGTACTGGAGACAATTGGCTAGAGGCGCATTAATAATTGATAATTGACAATGGATAATTAATAATTCGATTTCGGAAGTCTTTATACGTACGGTCTAGACAACTCAGGCACAGCGATTCCTAAGCACGCAGGGCAGCGTAGGGATTGGTAAGCGCGTTAATCGAGCACCTACTTAGGTCACTGCCACCAGAACCGGGGCTTACCAATCCAGCCTCCCGCGCAGCCTCACTCGGGCTTAGGTATCCCCGCTCCCAAAAGAAGCACAGAGCAATTCCTAGGTCTTCCTGCGACGAGCGCTACAGGCTACTTCTGAGTCAGATTATTGCAGGACGAAACTGTCCTGAAAGGACAAGACATCGCAGCGATGGATGAAATCCATCGCAGAAGTCACAATGTTATTGAGTCCCGGGAGGACAGCATATCCAAAACAGATATCACAACAATTATCTCTTGGGCACCTTTAAAAACCTACTTTGGATACTAACTTTATTAGAGGTGTCCTTATCTATTCACGACCACTCTTTTGGTAAATCCTAAATAATTGCTCTTATACTGCACTATATGTACACCGGCTGGAAATTGGGCAATATTCAAATCAAAATTCTGCTCACCAGCTTGTATTTCCCTTGACAATAAGACCCTACCTCGCACATCGACTATCTGTACTTGAGCCCGTTGATCTATCGCTGGCACTCCCACCCGAAGTAGATCACTCGCCGGGTTTGGTGAGATAAATAAATCTTCCTCCGCACCAATCCGAATCTCTAAAATCATTGAATAGGTATTTGAACCATCCTGATCCACAGATTTAAGTCGATAGAAATACATGCCGGGCTCCTCGACTAAATCAGAAAACGAATATTCGGTAGGCTGATCAGAATCACCCTTTGAGGGTACGACTCCTACTTCCTGAAATTCTCCATTTTCGCCTCGCACCTCGATGATGAAGCGAGAAGCATTGTACTCCAGACCCGTTGTCCATTCCAATTGAATTTTTTCATCCTGTCTTTTCACCACAGCAGAGATCATGACGATCGGTGACTCAGCAGCTTGATCTACTATTTTGAAAATATTTCCATCCAGACCCAAAGCATAAACATTTCCCTCTTCGTCTCGACCAAAGGCCGAAAGATCCCGTACGATAATACCTGGCAAACGTGTAGCTGCCATACGAGCACGATTTTCTGCCGGAGCAATCGTCCAGAGTCTTCCTGAATCATAGTCTCCAAAGATATAATGTCCC
>CAJQNM010000771.1 GCA_905479665.1 uncultured Saprospiraceae bacterium | reverse complement strand
CCTCATTGACATATATCCGAGAGATCATATCAGATAGATCAGGAAGCTCCCCCACCACCGGATCCCAAGCACTCACTTGCGAACCGGTCGTCTTTTTACCGTTCCAGCTGTTTTCGTAGACTAGCATGCCATCTTCGGGTGCCATGACGGTGAAGTCACTAGCCACACCGTTGAGCGCAGATAATTTATTATTCTGTTGGCGTAGATTTGCATCTATCTCGCCGACTTTTGCCTCAGACTGGATTTTCTTGAGCTCTAGCTTGGTGAGTAGCTGATCGTAGTCTCGCTTTGATTTCTTCAGCTTCAGTTCAGACTGCTCGATGATCATGCTCGGCTCAAAGCGATTTTTTTCAATCTCCAGTTTTTCCTCCTCGATCGAAAATTGCAGATTAGCGATTTCATCTCGGATGTCTTTCATCTCGATGGTTGTGTCAATGCGCATCTGCTCAAGCTGGGTCTGAATCTTTTCTATCTCGGTCTGCACGTCCTGCATCTTGGTGGCGAGCTCCGTTTTATCGAGAGATGCGATAAAATCACCCTTCTTAACGACTGTCCCTTCCGGAATGAGCTCAGAGATGGTGGTTTGATAGATGCCTACCGACCTCATTTGCTGTGGCCCGCGAATTTTGGTTGAGCGTTTGGCTTGCAATTCACCAGTCGAGTTTACAAAGATGGAAAATGGACCATAGGAGACCTCCTTGGTAATGATACCGCGTCCGACGGTTTCGCTTGTCTTGGTAGCAAGAAAATATCCCCCGGCTGCAAGAGCCAAGGCGATGAGAATGATGATTAGTGCTCGCATAAGGTAGATATCTATTTAGTCTGCAGGGTACTATTGTAACGCATTCAAGGCGTTTGCTATATAGCAAGATGCAAAAAGCTGAGAAATAGTTGCAAAAACCTATTTTCGCCGCTTCATTTCGTAATCGAGTAATGACTAGAATCTCCGAGCGGGGTAAAAGCATTTTCGCTTCTCCCTTCCGCAAATATCTTCCTTATGCTGACGCGGCAAAAGCCCGTGGAATCGATGTGATCCATCTGAACATCGGCCAGCCGGACTTCTTAATGCCAGATGGTATTTTGGATAGCTTCAAATGGAGTGCCAGCTCTTTCGTGCCGTATGGCATCGCCGAGGGAGAAAATGAGTTGCGAGCCACCTGGGCAGAGTACTACCAGAAATTCAACATTGAGGTGACTGCCGAAAACGTGATGGTCACCACTGGTGCCTCCGAAGCCCTTCAGATGGCACTGTTAGCGATCGCAGATCCAGGAGATGAGGCTATTGTACCAGAGCCTTTTTACGCCAATTACAATGGCTTCTGCCAGATCGCAGGTGTAAACATCGTACCATTGCCCACCTCTATTGATGATGGGTTTCCAATCCCTCCCAGCGTCGATTTCGAAGCCGCGATCACCGAGCGCACACGCTGTATACTCATTTCCAATCCCAATAATCCGACCGGAAAAATATTTCCGCAAGAGCAACTGAGGCAGCTGGTACGACTGGCTGTTAAGCACGATCTCTTTCTCATGGTCGACGAAGCCTACAGCGAGTTTGTCTACCAGACCTACGACTTCTACTCGGCGCTCACATTTGCCGATGCTGATCAGCATGTGATCGTGATTGACTCGGTCTCCAAACGCTTTAATGCCTGTGGGCTACGCGTCGGTGCGTTGGTCAGCCGCAATGCGGCGCTGCTTGATTCGATCACAAACTTGAGCCGCTTGCGCTTGAGTCCGCCGATGCTGGCTCAACGAATGGCAATCCAACTTTTAAAATCCCCTGGCTCATATTACGCAGGAGTTCTGGAGGAATTCACCCATCGCAGAGCACTCATGCTGGACCGTCTGAAGAAGATAGATGGATTGGATTTTCATGCACCCGAAGGAGCATTTTACATTTTTGCCCGCCTGCCTATCGAAGACTCAGAAGATTTTTCGAGGTGGCTACTCACCGATTTCTCTCATCAAGGTCAGACGGTGATGATCGCTCCTGGCACGGGCTTTTATGCAAGTCCAGGACAAGGCCTCAATGAGGTACGCATTGCATACGTCTTAGAAGAAAAGCGCCTTTCGGCTGCCATGGATTGCCTTGAGCAAGCACTAGCTACCTATCCCAAGACAGTATCAGCAGCCCTTAAAGCTTAGGAGGCTGTTGAAATACTAACTCTGATTCGTCCGCGGCTTCTTTTGCCCGCATACTTCACCAAAAATACTCGATATAGCTCGGCTATTTCTGCGTTTTTTGGCTCGTCTGCAACCAAAATAAACTAGCGAGCCAAATCGAGCCAGTAATTCAACAGCCTCTTAGGCTTGTGCAGGCGGCGTATTAAAATTCATATTGGGGTAAGCCGGTACATTTGGCTCATCAATTTTTCCAAATTGTCCTTCAAATTTCTTCACATTTTCTGCCAGAGCCTTGAGAAGGCGCTTGGCATGTTGAGGTGTCAAAATCACTCGTGCCTTCACCTTTGCTTTGGGCAGATTGGGCATCATCCGAATAAAGTCTACCACAAATTCCGAATGTGAATGCGAGATGATCGCCAGATTAGAATAAATCCCTTCTGATATCTCTTCCGACAATTCAATATTTACTTGACCCTGTGCTTTTTTCTCAGCCATCGCGATCGTTTATTTTTGTAATTACATGAGCCAATGAACTCACCGATCAAAAGTAATAAGATTCTCTGGGACAGGCTGGCTGATCTGCACATCGAAGATCCTTGGTATAAGCTCGATGCCTTTCTGCAGGGAGAGACGACGCTAATGCCCCCTGAACTGGAACTTTTGACCGACGTATCAGGCAAATCAGTGTTGCATCTGCAATGTCATTTTGGTCTTGATTCTCTTTCTCTGGCTCGGCTCGGTGCACATGTTACCGGAGTCGATCTATCTGAGAGAGCCATCCTCAAGGCACGTGAATTGGCGGGAGCCGAACAGCTTGATGCACGTTTTATCTGCGCTCCCCTGCATGAACTCGAGCAAACACTCACGGGTACATTTGATCTTGTATTTACTACTTACGGTGTCCTGGATTGGTTGCCTGATCTGGCTGATTGGGCCAGAGTGATTGCAACTTATCTTCGGCCAGGGGGCCAGCTTGTGCTTGTTGAGTTTCATCCCTTTCTCAATTGCTTTGACCTCGAGAGTGGCATTTTACAGTATCCTTACTTTGCCGATGGCAAACCGATCACCGAGCAGATAGAACGTTCATACACGGGCACGCCTCTGGGT
>CAJQNM010000770.1 GCA_905479665.1 uncultured Saprospiraceae bacterium | reverse complement strand
TTTTTCGCCAAATTCATCCAGGATTTCAGACAGCGGTTTGATGATAAGACTAGACCCATGAGCATCCGTGGCTGTCAGGTAGGTCATGAGAAAAATAATGGGCAGTAGACAAAGTTTCCAAGTTTTCATAACTATTACTTTAATGTTTTATTGGACTCCAATTCCATGTTTTATTCTGATTGCGAGAACATCACCTAATTTATTCTACGATGAGCTTGTTGCCAGCTCGAGTTATTTTTACATCCAGCGTTCGTTCTAAAATTGGAATAGCAATTTCGAGCTTATCCATCGGAACACCGACTGTTTTTAGCTGGCCCATGATTTTTTCATTTTCAATCACAATGGATACACCATATATTTCTTGAATTTTCTTTAGAATTTCTTTGGTAGGAGTGTCTTTCATAAACAAGGTCCCATCCTTCCATGAAATGTATTTTGCGGCTGAAGCCGAATACTGTTCGGTCATTACATTTTCTTGAGAAGAATAGGTAATCAAGTCACCTGGAGTAAGAATCTTCTCCGTCCCATCCAATTCCAGTTTTATTTTACCTTCTTCCAGATAGACATTGGTTTGTTGACCCCGGCTATGTACATTGAATGAGGTGCCAAGTACTTCGATGGATAGATCATCGGTGACTACGGTGAAAGTCGCACCTGTTTCAGGTTTTTTTGTCACCTCAAAAAATCCTTCGCCTTTCAACCAAACCTTACGGTTTTCATCCTCGGCCCAATCCTGACTGAGACGGATTCTAGAGTTTGCATTCAACTTGACCACCGATGCATCAGGAAGAGTCAAGGTTTTCCATTCCTCAAAACCGGTACTGTAGGTCAAATAGCGCGATGTATGTTGATTCCAGATCAGCCCCGAGATTCCCACTAAAAGGATCAGTCCGGCTGCGATGGCAAAAATTCTATTTCTCGTTTTATGACGACCAGTCACCTGGGTAGACTTGGCCTGTTCCATACTGTCGATCAGCTTACTCTTAAATTCCACTTGCCCTGGAAGAGGCTGGACGCTGACGGACCGAAAATACTGCTGCATCTCAAACAATACGCTTTTGGCACTATTGAGCGCGTCCGCTTGCTGCGGATATTCCAATAAGTAGTGCCTCCAAAATCTATCGCAAGTGGGATTGGGGTTCTGTACCCAGTCGCGAAAAACTGGGTCTTCCAAAAACTCCTCTGTTGAATAGTTCTTAAAGCGGCTAAAATTCATCATTCACACCTGGATCTACTATAGAGGGATGCACAAGCGAAGGTGATTGTAACCCTCTAGAGAGAATATACTTTTACTATTTGGGACTAACCCACTCCGAAAAGGTTGCGAAATCAAAAATGGCTCTTTTGGCGATCTTTTCATCCGAAATAGACTCATTTTATGAAGATGGCACTTTCCGGAGTAGGCTTGTGTATTATCAGCAATATGTGTCAATCATCTTCTTGCGCAGGTTCTTCATGCCCCGCGATGCAAAATTTCTTGCCACCTGAATCCCAATAGAGAGTGTACTTGCAATTTGCTTGTAGCTCTTGCCCTCATAATATCGAAGATGTAGGACCTCCCACTGATAGGGTGGCAATTGATCGAGAGCCTTTCTCAACTGGTTGTGCACAAACTCTTCTGATTCAGCATCGGTGATTATCTCCTCCTGTGATACTTCCTGTTTTTGACTCAGAGCCGCAGTGCGAGACACATATCGATTAAACTTTGATTGCTCTTTCTTCAAAAATTGGAGCTTCGCATGTACATTGCGCCTGACCGATTGAAAAAGGTAGGTTTCAAAATGCTGGATGCTTTCTAAACGACTGTAGTTCTTTGAAATCCATATGAACAACTCCTGCACCACATCCTCTACCAATGGTAGGTCACGACCATTTGTAAACTGCAACCCGTAGTAAACCAGTCGCTGGTAATACCGATCAAAAATCTGACTCAATGCAGTGGTCTGCCCTGCAGACAACTTTCGCAGTAGCACTTCGAGGGGAAGTGCGTCAGATGACTGATATGGTTCTTTCGATGTCTTCAAAATGGTGATCCAGCGTTAATGCCTGAAACCCGCTAATACCACTTAAATTAGAAAAATTTAGTTGGGTAGGTGGTATACGGGTCAAACAGTCCATGACAAATATCCTTGAGACGACTTTTGATTTGATTTAGTTCCACTGTGGTCATGCCTGCCCTCGCTCTGCGGGGACCCATTGTGCTTCTTCACAGCAAGGTGCCCCCGGAAGCGAGGGCAGGCATGGCGGCCTTGGCCAGATTGAGGGATATTTGTCAAGAGAATCATCTAGTCTCGATGAAGAATCTATTTTATTTTAATCCTTCAGAAGCAAAATGAAAAAATCGAGAAAACTAAAACTGCCGAAGAAAACTCACTTTTCCGATCACCTGCTCCTGCAATTGCCGAACCTCCAGCGAATCTTCAAACTCACGCAAATTATAGACCATATAAATGAAAGACAGCGGTCGATATTCCCATGAAAATCGTGCATTGATATTTTGGGAATTTCCCTGAGAGTTTTGCTGGTAGACAAAGGTAAGTTGCAGGCGAGGGTTTAGTGCAAAGCGTCCTTCGAGGCCATACAAAGTCACCGTTTCATCCAATCCTCCTACATCTTGAAAGGAAATGCGATTTAATCGTCCGCCAATAGAGATGTGTGGAATCGGTACAAAAAATAATCGATAATTCCCGTTGTATAATCGGCCATCAAAGTAAGACCCGAGGCTATAGTTTGCTTGTGCATATATTTTCTTTGATGCATCGGTGCTGCCGAAGAAGGTATGCTGCAAATAATTATACTCACCTGGATCGATAGTCACACCCAAGGGAGAGAATGGCAAGTCCAGTCTTTGGAAAACATGAATCAAACCGTAGCCTAAATAACCTCCGTTCTGGAGATTCAGATAGAGTGGATACGAACCAATTTGTCGCTCGATTAAATTTCCTGATGAGGCTTCATGATAGAATTCAGTAAAAATACTCGGCTCAATTGCACGCAACCATTTCTTAAAAGGAAGCCTGTCACCTCGCAGGTAGCGAATCACACCGGGTGTCGTGCCCAGCACATTTCTACGCGAGACAAATCCTACCTCCGGATTATAATCTCTGGACACCAGCGATTGTGTCCACCACGCTTTCCACTTATTGGTGGAATAATAATACTGAGCAATTCCGGCAAAGCCACTCGGGCTGGCACTTGTGTTTGTCGAGGCACTCAGCATGCCGTTTATGGACTGTGATTCATTGAGACGAATGAATAGGTCGGCCGTGCTGGTTATCTGTGTTTCGCCATCTTGATTTTTGAGCGTAACCAGTCCACCGGCCCGGTTCTGTTTACCGAAATTGCTGGAATACCTACCAATAAAAAAATTAGCAGCTGGTGTATCATCGCTCTCCCGCTGGCGCAGCAGCATTGCCCCATAGTTCGATTGGGAAGAACGGTGCACATAACGAGCACCCACATCGAGCGGAATCGGCCGTCCCACTGCATCCAAACCGATTTTTCGGCTAAAGAAAGGTTGGATTCGCATGGTACCGCCGGCTGGACCACCTCCGGGGCCGATGTTGACACTAAAGAGCGAAGCGTTTTCGAGAAAGAACTGTCGGCGCTCCGGAAAAAAAACAGAAAAGCGAGTGGTGTTATTAATCTGTCGATCTACATCCGCTTGAGCAAAATCCGTGTTTAATGTAAAATCGAATACGTCGTGCGAATTAATTGCCCATTTCACTTCGCCACCCAATTTAATATCGGTATTGCGACGATCCTCCCCTCCTAGTTCACTGCGTGTGTGCTGAGCGAGCACGTAGGGTTGAATACGAATATTTGCCGTAGGTGGAGGAGGCCGCAGATTCTTAAGTCTTCCCGCGTAGTCCATCCGGGCCGCACCAAAGGCTCGGGGAAACTCTGAGAAGGCACTTATCTCGTAGGTCATTCTGCGATTGCGGTAGAGCTGAAAGCCCCAATTTTGCACCTCATCACCCAGCTTCGGATAGCGCAGTGTTTTCCAAGGGATCTCAATCTCTGCCACCCAACCGGAATCGGTTCTCGACGTGCGGGTACGCCAGTAGGCATCCCATTCGATGTCATAGTATTGGGCGTCAAACGAGAGGTAATCGCGTTGCACCGCATACGGATTTACAGCAAATGACATCGCATTGCGTTCGTCATTAAATCCATCGATGCAGAGGGTAATTAAGTCATGGGTCTGAAAATTAAAATCTCGTTTGAAGTCGGTGGCCCGTAATGATTTCCTGCCCATTGAGTCCTGGCAAAAGA
>CAJQNM010000769.1 GCA_905479665.1 uncultured Saprospiraceae bacterium | reverse complement strand
AATATGAACTCGTTTCAGATGCGAGGGTCGTTTGGCGAGCATGAGGTCGAGCCAGGAGTCATGCTCATTCATGAGTCTACGCCTCCTTGGACCCAGGCGGCACTGCGTGATATGGGCTACACTTTGCAACTCCGATCACGTACATCCGGACCCATTACCGCCATCTATTTTGATTGGAAGCACGGCAGCATGTGGGGAGGAGCCAGCAATTTTGGAGATGACTATGGTATTGGGTGGTAAGTAAGAATAACGAATAGTGAATAATTAATAACTAATAGTGAATAACGAATAACTAATAGTGAATAATTAATAACTAATAGTGAATAACGAGTGTACTTCACTATTCACTATTCACTATTCACTATTCACTAACCCTCCAGCTCACTCCAGCTGACCAAAAATTATAGTCCCTGGAGGAATCAAGGTCACCTCCAAACGAAAAGTCCAATTGCAAATCATTGGAAACCAAATAGGTAAATCCCATGTCGTAGTAGGAATTAATGGTATTGGTATTCGCGAAATCCCCGAAGATTTCCGCAAAATATCCGACTTTTTCAGTGAGCGAAATGCCTACTGCCCAGGTGTAAGAATAGGAGGGGTCGGCCTCCCTAAAGAGATCGACACCCAAATTAATCCCGGTAGATACACGCTCGGAAAGAGTACCATCAAGGGCAATTTTATTGCTGACACCTAATCCATCATTCGTAAAATATTCTGATCCGGTTGGAAAGAACACATGACCGAGGTAGCTCACTTGAATAGGCCCTTCGATGATGCGATACTTAACCCCAAGTTGCAGGTCGGCAATGCCTTTTCTGCGAAAGTCGATGCGGTCTTTGGTTTGTACCAACTCTGTGACCAAGCGCAGCTCTAGATTTTTGCGAATGCCATAGCGGAAGAGGGTAGTGTTTAACGTCCAGGTTTTATTCTGATCTTCAATTTCTATGAGTGTACCGCTCTCGATCTGGAGTTGACCCGCACCGAGTGTAGATGCCGACTCGGTGAAGTCAGGCCTATCCGTCACTATGGTGTTTTGTGCTGTGACAGACCCTATGTAAGTGATGAGTAGAAAAAAGAGGATCGCGTGCTGCAAAAATAAAATTTAGTCAAAGCTAAAATAAAATTTTAAACAGATGTAATTTTAAGTTACTGTTTTACCTTCGAGCACCGGACGAATTTGACTATTTTTCCCTTGCAAAGAGCAATCCATGAAACAAGCATACGCTTTAATATTTACAGTAACGATCTCATTTACAGCGGTTTGGGCGCAGTCAAATATTCTGCAAGCCGATACCATGATCGTGACTCAACATGAGACAACGATCAATGGGCAACGTGTACCGTACAAAGCCACGGTAGGGACCCAGCCTGTTTGGAACGATAGCGACAAAGTCGTTGCTGCTGTCCAGTACACGTACTACGAGCGCACCGATGTCTCAGATCAGACTACTCGGCCACTGGTCATCTCCTTTAATGGAGGACCGGGCTCCGGCTCCGTCTGGATGCACATCGCATATACAGGCCCTCGTATTCTCAAGATTGATGATGAAGGATTTCCAGTGCAACCCTACGGCATCAGGGAAAATCCCAACTCGATTCTTGATGTTGCCGATGTCGTTTTTGTCAATCCCATAAACACGGGCTACTCTCGGATCCTGGACAAAGAGCAGGATAAGAAAATGTTCTTTGGAGTAAACGCAGACATTAAATATCTAGCCACTTGGATCAATACGTTTGTCACCCGCAAAAATCGCTGGTTGTCTCCCAAGTATCTTATAGGGGAAAGCTATGGGACCACCCGCGTCTCTGGCCTGGCTCTTGAGTTGCAGGGACAACAGTGGATGTATCTCAACGGTATCATTTTGGTGTCTCCCACAGGCCTGGGGGTAGACCGCGATGGTCCTGTCGGTATCGCCAATCGGGTGCCCTACTTTGCGGCAGCAGCCTGGTACCATAAAGCACTCTCCGATGAAATGATGGCCAAAGATCTTGACGAGCTGTTGCCGGAAGCCGAAGATTTTGCCATCAACGAACTACTACCTGCCTTGGCAAAAGGGGGATTTTTGGAGGCAGAAAAAAAGGATGCCCTGGCAGAAAAAATGTCTTCTTTCTCAGGAATTTCGAAGAAGGTGATCTTGCAAAATAACCTGGATGTAGCGTACTCTTATTTCTGGAAAGACCTGCTTCGAGAACGTGATGGCTACACGGTGGGCCGTCTTGATTCTCGCTACCTGGGCATTGATCGCAAAGATGCTGGTGATCGGCCCGACTTTAATAGCGAACTCACATCGTGGTTGCATTCATTTACACCAGCGATAAATCACTACTATCGCAATGAGCTCAATTTTCATACCGACGTCAAGTACAATATGTTTGGCTCCGTAAGACCTTGGGATCGCTCCGGAGATCGAACGGGTGAAAACCTCCGAGCTGCGATGGCTCAAAACCCCTATCTCAATGTGATGATTCAGTCGGGGTATTTCGATGGAGCGACCACTTATTTTAACGCAAAATATACCATGTGGCAACTCGACCCCAGTGGTAAGATGCGCGACCGAATGAGCTTTAAAGGGTACCGCAGTGGGCATATGATGTACCTGCGCCAAGAGGACCTAAAAACAGCAAATCAGGATATTCGAGAGATGATTAAGAATACGTTGCCCACGGGCCCTGCGAAATACTAGGGTTTAATTAATAACTAATAGAATAGTGAATAGTGAATAGCTAATAGAGAATAGCTAATAGTGAATAACTAATAGTGAATAGCTAATAGTGAATAGCTAATAGTGAATAACTAATAGTGAATAACTAATAGTGAATAACTAATAGTGAATAACTGTTCGCAAATTATTTACTTTTGGTTTTGCCTGAATAGTGGTGATTATGTGTATTCACTATTCACTAGCCGATGAACAAATAGGTATTTCAGCAGGTTTATTTATAGCCATAGATCACTCATCTAACAATATGAACCAATGAAATTTCAATATACTCTTCTCTTTGCTTTGCTATTGGGTTCTTTTTCTGCACAAGCTCAAGCGTGGGGTGAAGGAAATCCCGTCTGGCACTATTATGATTCTGATTATTCGACTCAAGGATACATGACCGTAATGGCAGTCGGTGACACGACTATACAAGGGAGAGATGCAATTATCTTTGGCAAGCAGTATGAGGTTTATTATCGATCAGGTAACACCATTAATCGTGGGGATTATCCTCCCGACGTAATGTATGAAGAGGAAGAAGTAGTCTACCTCTGGAACGCTGGTGTTCTAGAATTTGATACACTGATGAATTTTATGGCCCTTCCCGGTGAAAATTGGTCGATTGCTGCAGGTGATTCTCTCTATATGCATACTGTACACCGCCGAGTAATTGACACGCTTCGTTTTACAGTCCTAAATGAGGAACGTAAGGCTCTCATTGTGCTGGATAGTTCTGACATATTCGGTACTGCCTTTCAGCACGATACCCTGGTTCGTGGTATCGGTCCTATACGTGGCTACTATCGCCCATGGGGAAGGTTTGAGCAGTGGGTTGATGGGAGTACGGAGGGGGACGAATTTCGCTGTTTCCAGAATGACGAAATTGGTCTTTTCAAGAAATCTTCAGTGGCGTGTGATTATATCCAAACTCCGTTTTTGTTTGCCAGTGAGGAATCGCGCTGGATTTATAATACTGGTGCACCTGGTTTTGTGGAAGTAGTGACCGATGGACCCTATGAAACCGAGGGCTCTGATATCGTCATCGATTTACTATTTAATTATACTTTTCAAGACCCTCGTGGGGGAACTGTCTCATTTGAGGGAGAGCATGGAGCCAAAATACCCTACAATTATGGCGAGCTGAGTGTGGTCCTATTTGAGGTGGATTCCACATCGGTCGACACCCTATATAATTTTATTGCAGTGATCGGAGATATTTGGCACATCGATTTACCTGGATTTAAAGATGCGGTGCGGTGCGAAGTAATCGATGAAGGCAGTATGCTCATCGACGGTTTCCGAGCTAAAACTTGGACGGTCGAATACTCAGCAGATTATATTGGATTTCCCGTGAAATATACTGACATCGTAGTAGAAGGCCTCGGGAATCTCAGAGAATTTATTTTGCCTTGGGACTACTTTGAAGGGCAACTTGATGGTCAGAGAGGCGGCACTCTGCGTTGCTTTAAGAATGAAGAAGTGTCCTATCAAAGACCAAATATAGAAGAGTGTATTCCGCTCACTTTACCAGCTAAATCATTTTCGCTCGAGGAGATTAAGATCTGTCCCAATCCAGTGGGCTCTTTGCTACACCTTCCTGATCAATTTGAGGCCGGGAGATCTTTTCGTATCTTCTCATTAACGGGGCAAGTTATGCAGGGCATGGTTGGCAGTGGGAAAGTAGATGTCAATGGACTGTTGCCGGGCATTTACTTTTTGACAGTGCAGGAGAAAGGCAAGAAACAAGGAGTAGCTCGCTTCATAAAAAGGTGATATATGTATGATTTATTTTATTCTCATTTACAATAGATCACTAGAAATTAAACCTCTGGCATGAAATCAAATTACATCCTTCTATTTGTCTCATTGCTCACTTCATATTCGCTCTCGGCGCAAAGCTGGGGAGATGGTAATCCTGTCTGGCACTACTATGATGCTAACCTCCACTCTGAGGGCTACATGACAGTGCAGGTCGGTGCCGATACGGTGATTAATGACATTAAGGCTCAGGTATTTACGAAAGATTTTTGGCTTTATGACATCCCGCCAAACCGAATAAGAACGGGT
>CAJQNM010000768.1 GCA_905479665.1 uncultured Saprospiraceae bacterium | reverse complement strand
TCCAATCGAAGCATCCTGGCTGAATGGACCCAACACTGGGCTGGCGGTTCCGCGCAGCTTGAGAGGTCTGAGGTGTCCGAGATACCAGTGATGGCAAAGGTAGCGAAGATACCTACTGAAGAGATCGACCTCGCTCCTACCTGGATTGTTTCTGGTGCAGAAGAGGAGCTGATTGAAGAAAAGCCTGTCAAACAGAAAAAGAAGAGCTCTGAAAAAACAGCCTTGCGTAAAAAATCGACCAAGCGAAAACGCAAAAAGCGCAAGACGACGCGGCTCACTAAAATTATTGAAGAGCAGAAGGCAGCCAGAGATCCCTTTGCCAACGGAGAGAATAATGCCTTTTTGCAGTGGCTCAAGCGGATGGATCAACTCGGCAATCGGTCAACTCAGGTGACGCCTACAGATGAAGTATTCAAAAAGCAACCCAAGAAGCATCGCAAAAAGAAAAAAAGAGATTCATTTGCTGTGGAGACCGATATCATTTCCGAAACACTGGCTGAGCTTGTCGCCCAGCAAGGCAGACCCCGCAAGGCAATTGCGATCTACGAAAAGCTATGTTTGAAATATCCTGAAAAAAGTGCTTTCTTTGCGCTGAAAATTAAGGATTTACAGGATAAAAGTGAGTAATCGATGCTGACTGGAATGACCGTACTGATAGCAATAGTGAGCCTTCTACTGATGGCTTCAGTGCTAATTCAAAATCCTAAAGGTGGAGGAGTGGATCCTACATTTGGAGGTCAAAGTGCCAACCAAATGTTTGGCGCAGCAAAATCTACTGATTTTATTGAAAAAATCACGTGGGGACTTGCCATTGCGCTATTCGTACTTTGTATAGTCACCACCTTGATGGTAGGTTCGGGAGGATCTGCCGGACAAGAGCTTCTTTCCCAATAGCACCTTTCTTGTCAATTTGACAAAGGTACTGACAGAAGTACCGTACAAAAGTCACTTGACAGCTATCCCAATGCAAAAATGACAGTCAATTGGAATTGGCACAAGAAGTGTAGACACTTATCTCGTTGAATCAAATTACCTAACAATTTTAAACCTAATAAGCAGATTATGAAGCCAATCAATGATCGAGTAGTTGTCAAACCTGCTCCGGCCAGTGAAAAAACAGCAGGCGGGATTATCATCCCTGATACTGCCAAAGAGAAGCCTCAGCGAGGTGAAGTAGTAGCTGTAGGTCCCGGAAAAGACGGAAACCTAATGACCGTTGCAGATGGTGACATCGTACTATATGGCAAATATGCTGGTCAAGAGCTTAACTATGAGGGCCACGACTATCTCATTATGCGTGAAGATGACATTCTTGTCATACTGGACCGATAAGCCTCTTGTGTTCTTATTCTTTTCTTCTAATATTTTAAATCATAAATAAACATGCCTAAAGAAATTAGCTTCGATACCGATGCCCGGGCAAAACTAAAAGCGGGAATTGATGCCTTGGCCAACGCTGTCAAAGTGACCCTTGGTCCTAAAGGTAGAAACGTAGTTATTCAAAAATCATTTGGTGCACCTGCACTTACCAAAGATGGAGTATCCGTAGCCAAAGAAATCGAGCTGGAAGATCCAGTAGAAAACATGGGTGCACAGATGGTGAAGGAAGTCGCTTCCAAAACCTCTGATGTAGCAGGAGATGGTACCACAACGGCCACCGTACTTGCTCAGTCTATGGTGACTGCAGGAATGAAAAATGTGACTGCCGGTGCCAATCCGATGGATTTGAAAAGGGGAATAGACAAAGCTGTCAAAGTCGTCATTTCAAATTTAGAATCTCAGTCGGAGGTCATCGGAAACGACTTCGAAAAAATCAAGCAGGTAGGATCTATCTCTGCAAACAATGACGAAGAGATTGGAGCATTGATTGCTGATGCAATGAAGCGCGTTTCTAAAGATGGTGTAATCACTGTCGAAGAATCTAAAGGTACCGACACCTATGTTGACGAAGTCATCGGGATGCAATTCGACCGTGGCTATCTCTCTCCGTATTTCATCACTGATGCTGAGAGTATGACTGCGGAATACGAAAACCCGCTCATCCTCATTCACGACAAGAAAATTTCCAACATGCAGGACATCGTTCCTATTTTGGAAAAAGCAGTGAATGCAGGTCGACCACTTTTGATCATTGCAGAGGACATCGAAAGCCAAGCACTGGGGGTATTGGTGGTAAACCGTCTCCGTGCGCAGCTTAAGATCGTTGCCGTAAAAGCTCCTGGATTTGGAGATCGTCGCAAAGCTATGCTAGAAGATATCGCTGTGCTGACTGGCGGTACTGTCATTTCTGAAGAAAAGGGGTACAAGCTGGAAAGTGTAGAGATCGAGCATTTGGGAACAGCCGAAAAAGTGACTGTCGATAAAGACAACACGACGGTGGTGAATGGTGCTGGAGATGCCAAAATGATCTCTGCGCGAATCAATCAGATCAAGCAGCAGATCGAAGTGACTACTTCGGATTACGATCGCGAAAAGTTGCAAGAACGTCTGGCCAAGCTGGCTGGTGGTGTCGCCGTACTCTATGTTGGTGCCGCAACTGAGGTCGAAATGAAGGAGAAGAAAGATCGCGTAGACGATGCTCTGCATGCAACCCGTGCAGCGGTCGAAGAGGGAATCGTCGCAGGTGGTGGAGTCGCACTCGTTCGTGCCATACCAGCGCTTGATAAGATCGAAGCTGTAAACGAGGATGAGGCGATCGGGGTTGCCATCGTGCGCAAAGCACTGGAGGCTCCTGTACGTATCATCGCTGAAAATGCAGGTGTCGAGGGTAGTGTCGTCTTTCATCATGTAATGACCAAGAAGAAAGCGTACGGCTACAACGCACGTACCAATGTGTACGAAGATCTCAAGAAAGCAGGAGTGATTGATCCAACCAAAGTGACTCGTATCGCCTTGGAAAATGCAGCCTCGATCTCAGGAATGATCCTGATGACAGCCTGTGTGATCAGTGATAAGCCTGAGCCAGAAGGAGCCGGAGGCGGTGGTCACATGCCTCACGGAGGAGGCATGGGTGGCATGATGTAAATCAAAAAAAGGCAGTTACCACGGTAGCTGCCTTTTTTTTTAGATGTCGAGATGTCGAGACATCGAGACTCTGCCACTCATAATTAAACCGTCTATCTTGCCGATCATAACTCACCCACACTCAAAACTCTCCCGCTCTCGATATCTCGAAGTCTCGTATTCTCCAAATCTTCAGAGAGAAATTTGTCCGATTCAGTAGACTTATCTCCCTTTTCGGTCTGGCCACATTGTGACTCCTCCCAATCTTGCCCATCTTAAAGGTAAATCGTACAAAAATGAAACGCTTTACTTCATTGCTGACGAGAACCACAACAGTAGCTCTGCTGTTTTGGATTGTCGCTCCCCTAGGCGCTCAGTCCGTGCAATCATACATCTACGGCTCTATTTATACTCGCTCAGGCGACTCTTACGAGGGTTTTATGCGCTGGGGAAAAGAGGAGCTATTTTGGCACGACATCTTTAACTCGACCAAGGTCTCTGACAAATCACACTACCGCCGTGACGAAAAGAAATCGAGCCGCTGGTTTGATTTTGATTGGGATTTCAGCAGTATTTGGGACAATAAGTACAGCGGCACCTCGCATACATTTGCTTGTCACTTTGGAGATATAAAGAGGCTCGAGCTAAGACGTAGCAAAACGGTGCTGGTCGGGCTCAAGAACGGATCTATCATCGAGGTCCGAGGAGGCTCAAATGATGTGGGAGTCAGCATAAATCTGAGCAGTCCGGAAATTGGTGAAATCAAAATACCCTGGGACCGGATCGATCACATCGACTTTAGTCCAGCCCCGCTCGCCTACTCTGCACCTTATGAGCCTCCCCTTTATGGTGTGGTAGAGACTACCCGCAATCGCACCTACCAAGGTGTCGTAACCTGGGATATGGATGAGCGCATCGGAAGCGATCTGCTGGATGGGGATAGTCGGGAGGGCGACCATGAGATTCCATTTTCTATGATCGCGAGCATTACGAAATCCGGCGGCGGATCGCTGGTCAAATTTATATCGGGCAAAGAACTCAGGCTTGATGGATCCAATGACGTGGATAGTGGCAATAAAGGAGTAGTGGTTTTTGATGCCAGTTACAACA